>CANPZP010000001.1 GCA_947589115.1 Candidatus Gastranaerophilales bacterium
GAATAAATACAATAAAACCATCCCAAAACAGTGATTAAAAAATTTCATTTGAAATTTTATTTTCTTTCATATCATATGTTTTTATTTTCAACTTTTTTTCATCCAAGGTAAGAGCATAAATGAGTTTATTTTCGGCATTAAAAAATGTTTTATCCTTATGAGAAGTAAATAAAGGAACATACGGGATATAAAATTCATCAGCAAGACGAAATAAAGACTTATTATCCCGAGAAAATGCGACGGCAAAATTTGCGGTATTTTTACCGATACATTGTAAATTCGGAGTTTCTAAAGGCGGCCCCGCCGGTGTAGTTCTTGCCGGATTTTTCGGATTTGATATTACACCTGTTGAGCGCAAAAGTGTCAGATTAATTTTATTTTTTTCAACTTCATACTCTTGATTCCCTTTAGTTATAAGTATAAAGTCCTGAGCTTTCATAAATCTCTGCATCGGAGAAGTATTTGGCTTTACTTCTTTTCCTTTTGTTTTCGGCAGATTATCGTATATATTAAAATCAGGATTAAAGTTTCTTTTAGTTATTCCGAATAAATCTTCATTATAAGTAGTTGTTATTTTTTCTTTTAAATTAAAACCTATTTTCAGAAGATGATTTTTACTTTTATTATTCCAATTTACGAAAAATTCAATAAATTCACTTTGATTATACAAAATTATGTCGATATTTAATTTATGTTTTATGCTTTTTTTCGTTCTTCCTTTTTTCGTTGAATTTTGCGGTATATCAATCAGGTAATTCAAAGAAAGAATACACCTTATTTTATTTGTTTCTTTTAATTCAACTTTGGATAATTCAGCGGATATGGGCTTATCTCCCTTTAAAGCTCCGAAATTATAACTATCTCCTATATCTGCGATATCCGTTATTGAAATGAAGTCTTTATATTGTTTATTGTTTTTTTTGTCCGTCAGTATTATTTTATTGTTTTTTATTTCAAATTTAATAAATTTATTTTCAATAGAATTTTTTGCGGTTTTCAAATATGTTGTTTTACATAAAGTATTTTTATCTATATTTTTAAGTGAAAAAGGCGCTATATTTTTAACATCTATTAAATATTTATATATTTTTTTATAATCTTCGGTAACAGGAATTTCATTAATATTATATAATTTTTCATCCGTGAACCCGAAAGAAGAAGCAATTTTTACGGCATTCATCCATTTGGGAAGCTGTTTATCCGTATTAATTTCTATAACTCCGCTATAATTAAAAGAAGAAAGGTTAATAACCGAAAGAGAACCGTTATTTGAAGATAAATCTCTTACGACCCGTTTAATAACACCAAGAGAAACATCATCAGTTTCACTGAATCTTAACATTACTTGTTTATCCATACTATCCGTGCCGCATCCGTAAATGCTGTCATGGGCATGATTTTGGATTAATTTTTTATAAGCGTAATTTATTTCGTTTTGTTTATTTAAAGAATTATAAAAATATGTGCCGATGGCATTTAAAGGCTCTGCAATACGGCTTAAGAGCCATTGAGAACGTGCATTTGCCTGTTTTACGTATATTCTTGAGGAATAAACACCGGGAAGTATAAAATTTAAAGAGTTATCTAAAAATTCTCCTTTAACTTTTTTTCTTGTTTTTATTTTTTTAAAGTATTCAAAGGGAGAAGCTATTTTTATATTATAATCCGTATAAATATTGTTCAAATCTTTAATTTGAGCCATAACATTTTCAGGCGGACAAAGATGATCCGCACCTATTGGAAGTAATACATTTTCGCCGCTTTTAACGGAAATTTTGTCAATATATTTTTTTAATAATTCAGCTTTTTTTTGAATAGGGAGGTTAAGGTTTAAAAAATCCTGAAAATAGCCTTGAATCAGATTAGTAACTTTAATGCCGTCCCAATCCAAATCTGCGGGCAAATCACCGATTCCACGCCATAAACAAGCTTTATCGATATTATAAAATTTAAGAATGGGGATAACAGAGGCGCTGTGCCCGAATGTATCGCATAAATAACCTAAAAACTCCGTTTCTCCCAGCTCTTTTGATTTATTTAATCCCATTTCCATGTTTCTGCAATAACATTCTCCGGATACGAGAAAACTGTCAGTACTGCAATAAAACGGACCTATTCTTAACTTTTTTTGTTCCGTTAATTTTTTTATTAAATTGTAATTATAAGGCTTAATTTCAAGATAATCTTCCAAGGCACATGTTTGACCGTCAAAATAAAAACAATCCAATTTATTGGTTTGCAGCATGTTTAAAATACAATCAAATACTTCTATCAGTCTTAATCTGAAATCTTCAAAATCTCTATACCATTCTCTGTCCCAGTGAGAATGTACATAAGCCGTTACTTCTTTCATATTTTGATTTTATAATTTTTTATAATACTTTTCAAGATTCAATTGATACTTGTAAAATATTATTTAAGATTATAAAATTAAAAAGTATATTTATTTAAGGATATGTAAATTATGACTTATTGCAATGAACAAAGTAAATCACCATTTTTAAGCAAAGAAAAGAAAAACATAATTCAAAATGCATTAAAAGTGCTGGGGAAAAAGCATATGGCATTTATAGCACATGCTAACAGTTTTCCTGCCGAACCCGGAAAAAATACAGGCTTCGGAAGCATTAACTCAAACAGTGCAAAAAAATTAATAGATTTTCTTTCCGGAGTATTTACCGATATTCAGCTTGGGCCTGCGGGAAAAACTAAATCCATTGATGCTTCACCATATACAGGAACAATCTTTTCCGGCAATCCTTTATTTATTGACTTAGAGCAGCTTACCTCTAACGAATGGTTTAATATTTTATCAGTTGAAACCTACAATAAAATAACGGAAAACAATCCCAATAAAAACACAAATAAAACCGCATATTCTTATATTTTTGACTTACAGGAAAAAGCATTAAAAGAGGCATTTAATAATTTTAAAAATACTGACTGTAAAGAATTAAAACTAAAATTTGAGGAATATAAAGAAAAAAATAAATTCTGGCTTGAAAAAGATTCATTATATGAAGCATTAACAGAAGAACATGGCAACGATTATTGGCCGATGTGGGAAAATGAAGAAGATAAATCATTATTTAATCCTCAAAATGAAGAACAAAAAATACAATATGCAAAAAGGATAAAAGAATTACAGGCAAAATATTCAGATTTAATAGATTTTTATTCTTTCTGCCAATTCGTAATATCAATCCAAAACGATAAATCCAGAGAATATGCGCTCTCAAAAGGCATTAAAATGATAGCTGACAGACAAGTTGCATTTTCAGACAGAGATAATTGGGCATATCAATCATACTTTTTAAAAGGCTGGTACTTAGGCTGCCCGCCTGACTATTTTTCAGAGGACGGACAAATGTGGGGATTCCCCGTTATGGACCCCGAAAAACTATTTAATAAAGATGGTTCTTTGGGTGAAGGCGGATTACTCATGAAAGAATTATACAAAAAAATGTTCAGAGAAAACCCAGGCGGTGTGAGGATTGACCATATGGTAGGATTAATAGACCCTTGGGTTTACGTTGCCGGAAAAAAACCAAAAATAGAAGAAGGGGCCGGAAGATTATATTCTTCGCCGGAACATCCTATTTTATCCAAATACGCTATTGCGACCTTGGAGGATTTAAATCCTGAAGTTGAAGCGGATAAAGAAGAACGTATAATAAAACTGACAGAAGAACAGATAAAAAAATACGGAGCATTGGTTGAAAAAATTGTTATCGGTGCTGCAAAAGAAGTAGGACTTGATAAAGATTCCATTGTTTGTGAGGATTTAGGAACACTTACATATCCTGTCGTAAGTGTTATGAAAGAATACGACCTTCAGGGTATGAAATTAATACAGTTTGTAGTACCCGAAAACGAAAAGCATCCGTACAGATGCAAGAATATAACTCCAAGAAGCTGGGCAATGGTAGGTACTCACGATAATGAGCCTATAAGAATGTGGGCTGACCAAACAGTTAACACGGAAGCAGGTTATTTAAACGGGAAAAATCTGGCGGAAGATTTAATGCCGGAGGCTTCTGATGAAGAAAAAGAAGAGTGTGCGGTCAGATGTTCCAAGGATTCAGCTTATTTAACTCAAAGAAAATTTGTTGAACTGTTTGCTTGTAAAGCTGAAAATGTTCAAATATTCTTTACGGATTTTCTTGGATTATATGACGTATACAACCGCCCCGGAACATCGGGAGAGCAAAATTGGTCACTTAGAATACCCGATAATTATGAAGAAGTATACTGTAATAATCTTAAAGAAGGTACCGCTTTGAATCTTGCATTAATTTTAAAACTCGCTATTGAGGCAAGAGGAAGTGAATTTGCTTCTTTACATCAAGATACTATAAAACAGCTTGAAAGTTTAATTTAAGGAAATAATATGCATGAATTAAAAGTTGAAAGTTCATTTTCTGCTGCGCATCACTTGTTAAACTATAACGGAGAATGTGAAAATCAACACGGACATAATTGGAAGGTTGAAGCTTATTTTAGAGGGAGTAATCTTGATAAGTCTAATTTACTTATAGATTTCAAACTTTTAAAAAAGGAGCTTAACGGCATATTGAATAATCTTGATCATAAAGATATCAATACTTTAGAAGAATTTAAAGGTATCAGCCCATCAAGCGAAATATTATCCAAATACATTTATAAAAAATTAAAAGAAAGAATACCTTCAACATATAAAATATCAGTCTGGGAAACGCAATTTGCTTGCGCAAGCTATTTTGAGGAGTAATAAATGCATATTATACAAGCAATAATTATGGGTATAGTTCAAGGATTAAGCGAATTTTTGCCTATTTCAAGCTCGGCACACCTTGTAATTTTTTCAAATCTTTATAAAGTATTTGTAGATGATTCAATTACGGAACAATCTTCACAAGAAATATTTCTTGATATAATGCTTCACCTCGGTACTTTAATTGCCGTGTTAATTTACTTCAGAAAAGATATTTATAATATTATCAAATCTTTATTTCAAAGTATAAAAACAAAAGACTTTTCAGATGAAAATTCCAAAACGGGGTTATATATTTTAATAGGTACTGTATTTACGGTTTTAGTTGCATTCCCGCTTAAAGAAACAGCCGAAAAATTGGTATTTAAACCGATAGAAGTCGGTGCATTATTAATTTTAACCGGAATTTTCCTGCTGGGAAGCGAATTTTATTCTAAAAGACAGCAGGAAAAATCAGATATAATAGATTTTAAAACCTCGGTAATAATGGCAATTTTTCAAGGAATAGCAGCATTACCCGGATTTTCACGCTCGGGATTAACCATTGCTTCTGCGTTATTTAATAAAAAAACAAGGGTAGCGGCGGCAAGATATTCATTTTTATTGAGTATTCCTATTATACTCGGAGCTTCTACGGTTTATCCTTTAATTAAGATAAATTTTCATGAATTTAGTGAATATAACTGGACGGCTATTATATCGGGAACTATTGTATCCGCCATTGTCGGGTATTTATGTATAAAGTATTTTCTAAAATTTCTTAATAAATATTCACTGTCATTTTTCGGATATTATTGTATGATTATAGGGTTTTTAACTTTCGGATTTTTTACTTTTATATCAATGGGGTTATAAAATGAATTTAACGGTAAATTATATTAAAGAAAAAATAGGAAATTTTACACCGGAATTAGGTATAATTCTCGGCTCGGGGCTTGGTGATTTCGCAGATGGCTTAAAATCCGTAATTATACCCTATAATGATATACCGGGATTTGAAAAATCAAATGTCAAAGGGCATAAAGGTCAATTGGTTTTTGCCGAACCGTACGGAAAAAAACTCATAATAATGCAAGGCAGATATCATTTCTATGAAGGTTATTCAATGCAGACAATTACTTACCCCATAAAAATTATGAAAAAATTAGGGGTAAAAACACTCATAATAACAAATGCTGCAGGCGCAATATCAAAAGACTTCAATCCTTCTGATTTAATGTTTATAACCGACCATATTAATTTTATGGGTTCTAATCCGTTAATGGGAGTTAATGATGACAACTTGGGAACAAGGTTCCCCGATATGAGTGAAATATATTCAAAAGATTTAATTTTAAAAGCAAAAAATACGGCTGAAAAATTAAACATTAATTACCAAACAGGCGTGTATGCGGCAACTACGGGGCCAAGTTATGAAACGCCCGCAGAAATAAAAATGTATCAAATTATGGGCGCTAATGCCGTCGGAATGTCAACCGCACCTGAGGCTATTGTTGCTAACTATTGCGGAATAAAAGTCTTGGGTATTAGCTGTATTACTAATTATGCTGCAGGTGTCACAGATTCCGTACTTAACCATGAAGAAGTTATACATACCGCTAACTTAGTTAAAGATAACTTTAAAAATCTTTTAAATGAACTTATTAAAATCATTTAATTCTGTTTAGTATTCTATCAAAAGCTCATACCCGCTTTGTATATACTCATTTAATTCGGAAAATATCCTATATAAGGTAAATTCCTAAAATATCCTTTATAATCAAGCCCATAACCGACCACGAATTTATCATCTATTTCAAATCCGTAAAAATCAGGCTCTATTTCAACCTGTCTTGCACATTTTTTATTTAATAATGATACAAATAATAATTTTTTAGGATGATGTTTGATTTTAAATAAATCGGTAAGGAATCTTGCTGTTAAGCCGGTATCTATTATATCTTCAACTATTAATACGTTCTTATCATCCAGATTAGGCAGGGTTAAATCTATTGCCTGTAAATTATTTGTCGATTTTGTTTCATTTCCGTAACTTGATATTCTTATAAATTCCATTTGAATATTATGGCTAAAACGTTTTACCAAATCACTGCAAAACATTACAGAACCTTTTAATACGCATATTACATATATATCTTCATCCGTGGAAAACGAATTTTCTATATTTCGGGAAAGAATATTTAATTTTTGCTGAATTTCATCCTCTGTTATTAATACTTTTAAATCGGCTATATCTTTATCAAGCATCGTCATTATCTATATTCTCCATTTTTAGTATATGTGTAGGTATTACATCGGTTCTTAATTTTTCACTTAAGCCGACACCTACAACCCACAAAACCTCTTTGCCTTTACATAATAATACTGTATTATCACGGTCATGTTCAGGAATATTCTTATTAATAAAATACTTTTTAAGCTTCATTTTACCTTGCATTCCGAAAGGCTGGATAATATCTCCGTTTCTTCTTGTTCTTAATGTCAGAGGAAATTCAATATTGGTTAAGTCCACATACGCACATTTACTTATTGATTTAGGATATTTTTCCACTTTTTTATTCGTTTCTTTTACGGTAATTCTGTATTTCCCGCCAAAATTATATGTTCCCGGGGATTTTACACATACCTCATCCTCTATTTTTTTATAATTATCGGAATGTACAAAATAAGTATATTTATGAGAAACAAATAACCACAAATCATTCCTTACGGAAAGGGTTTTACCGGTTTTTGACTTTTGGTTTTCCGTTATAAAATTTATTAATTCCTGTATCTTTGAAAAACTTGGTTCTATATCGTTATTTACCAGCAATTTATATACAAAATGCTGTTTAATGGCGGAATTTAATATAAGAAAATTCTGCGTAAGCCACTTATTACCTATAGTTATTTGATTTTCAATGTTTTGCATTAATTCATTTATTACTTTATTATTACCTGAGGCAATATCGGCAAGTGTAATTAATGAATTTTCAATATTGGGATTTATAAGCTTTATGGCAGGCATGATATTATGCCTTATATTATTTCTGGCATATTTAGTATTAGCATTACTGGAATCATTATTGGGATAAAGTTCATTTTTTATGCAATATTCTTCAATATCACGTCTTGAAAAATTAAGAATTGGTCTTATAACTTTAAAACCGCCTAAATCACGTAATTCCCTTATACCCTCCAGTCCGTTTAATCCGGTACCTTTTATAATTCTGTATAAAATGGTTTCAGCATTATCACTTTTAGTGTGAGCCGTTAATATAGCATCCGCTTCAAAATCCTGAGCACATCTTTTAAAGAAATCATATCTCATTTCACGAGCAACTAATTCAGAAGCTTTTACACCCTCTTGAAGTGTATCAGATATGAAAGTAATATCGTTTTCTTCGCAAAAGGCAAGACATCGTTCTTTCTCGGCTTCTGATTCCTTACCACGCCAATTATGATTTAAATGCGCCGCAACCAGTAAAAATCCGTACTCTTTTGAAAGCTTATTCATAATATCTAACAGACACATTGAATCCCAACCGCCTGAAAATCCGACAATAAACGTACTTTCACACGAAATATTTACATACTTCTTCAGGATATTTTTTACTGTTTCTATCATTCTTATATTATAGCAGATTTATTGGCTTTTTTATACAAAAAATACAGTAAAAATTATTTATCAGTAAGTAAAAATAAGCTTACAAGGTCATTTATTTGATTAACGCTCTTTTGGTACTCTTGAACTGATTGTTCAAGCTGCATTATATTTGTTTTATATTCCTGTATCTTTAATAAACACTCTCTTGTAGAACTGTTCAATTCTTCCTGAACTTCTTGTGCTTCTTTTAAAACACCGTTCATAGGAATACCCATAGCTTCCATGGTCTGCCTTATAATTTGAGCACCTGTTTGTTTTGTAACTCCAACAGGAAGCGTTGAAATCAAACTCTTTAATTTTGCAACATTAGAGGGTATGCTTATTTGCCCGTTTATTATTGCAGCTCTTTGTATTTGCTCCTTTTCAACACTTATTTGCGGCTGATTATTAATGGGAGATTGTACAAATGCACTTATAGGTATTGATTGAGAGGCAACTTCCTTAACCGGCGTATTATTTATAACGGGTTTTTCTTCATGTTTTACTTCACTTGAAACGGGAAGTTCATTTATTAACTCATCAAATTCATCCGCTTTTAATGGTTCAACGGGTTTAGCTTCAGCCTTTACCTCAACAGCTGCATCAGGTGTAATCGATATATTATTATCGGTTAAATCGTCTAAAACGTTTAAGTCAGGCTCTTCTTCAATTATTAAACTGTCTAAAGAATCAGCTCCGTTTGAAGATTCCTGAAATTGTAATTCCTCTATATCATTTATTTCCGTTAACGGAAGTTCATTACTTATATTATTATTATTTTCCTGAACCGGAGTTATATCTGCTTCGGCTTGTCTTTTTAATGCTTCAACTATCTTTTTACCTACACCGTCAGGAAGTTGATTTCTTGTCATAATCTTTCCTCTTTTTTTGAATGCTTGAATTATATCTGAAAAAAATTATTTATTCAATAACTTATCAATTTCTTTATCATCAAGATAATATTTACGTTCGAAATTCTCTTTATCCGAAAAATAACGAATATCATAAACTTTAGCCAAATGCCATCCTGCTTGAGTTTTTATTGGCTCTGATATTACCATTTTGGGCATATTGAAAACAACATCCTCAAATTCTTTAAACATTCTGCCGTGTTCATTATATCCTAAATCTCCCTCATATTCGCTTGACGGACACTTTGAATACTTTTTCGCAGCCTCTTCAAAAGTTATTTCTTTGGCTTCTATTTTATTTTTTATATCTTTTGCTTCCTGCTCGCTATTAACAAGTATATGACTTGTTTTTATTTCCTTTTTGTCTAGCCCTTTGTTGAAATATGTTATCGGAAAATATATACAAAACAAAACTAATACTAAACAAAATAATTTCAGAATATTTTTCATAAATAACCTCATACCATAATATAAATAATTATACATTAAATTTTTTTAAACGGCTAATTTATCAAAAGCCAATAATGCAGCACCTATCATGCCGGAATAATTCCCGGAGAGTGCATGCTTTATCTTCACTTTAGATACAACAATCTCATTATTTACTTCGTTTTCCGCCTCTTCAACATTAATAAATTCACCCATACCTCCGGAAATAATAATACTTTCGGTATCAAATATATTTACAATATTTATTAATCCCGTTATTATATCTTTTTTCCATATATTAAATACTTTTATACTATACTCATCTTTATCTTTTACACCTTGAATAATATCATATGTAGTAATATCGGCAGGATTTTTATCTTTAAAAACAGAAGATTTAAAAGATTCATCATTTAAAGCCGTTTCATAAGCCGTAAATTTTAGCCCGGAGCCTGAAGCATAACTTTCCCAACAGTCTTTTCGTCCGCAAGTACAAATTCTTCCCCTTGAATTTATTTTCATACTCCCTATTTCACCCGCTTTTCCGGATTTACCTCTAAGTAATTTACCGTTAATAATGAATCCGCCTCCGACTCCTGTGCCTAAAGTTATTGTTACTGTGTTATTATCACCTTTTGCGGCACCAATTTTATATTCCGCCCAAGCTGCGGCATTTGCATCATTTTCAACAAATACGGGCTTTTTACTTAATTGTGTAAAATCCAGTTGATTATACCCTTCGGGCATGTTAGGCGTTGATGACTCAACTTTTATATTATCTAAATTTACGGCGCCTGCCGTGGCGATTGCCACACCTTGCGTTTCTTCATCATATTCTTTAATTATCTTTTTAAATAATTCTTTTAACTCTGATATTGTTTTTGGTGTATATTCACGTTTTATCTCACTCTCCAAAACTCCGTTTTCATTTATAACGGAATATACAATCTTTGTACCTCCGACATCCATAGCTAAAATCTTTTTCATTTTTACTCTCTTTCAATAAATCGTTTAACTATTAACTGCGGTCGGGTAACCGCAGAACCTATAACAACACTATAAGCACCTATTTCAAATGCTTTATCTACTTCTTTCGGCTCCCATATTCTTCCTTCCAATATTACGGGAATATTAACCTCATTAACCAGTTTTTCCAACAATTCAAAATCAGGACCTTTAATATTTTTGTCAGAATATGTCGTATAACCTGATAAAGTTGTAGACACTATATCAAAACCCATTTTTGCGGCATTTATTCCTTCTTCATATGTTGAAATATCCGCCATTGCTGCCTTATTTGCTGATTTTATACAATCTAATATTTCTTCAAGACTTTCATTGGGTCTTTTTCTCAATGTGGCATCAAGCGCAATAATATCGGCACCCGCTTCTATTAAATTTTGAGCATCCCCTTTTGACGGAGTTATATATACAACATCCATCCAATTTTCAGGCAGCTTTTCAGGTTTTGTTATACCTATTACGGGAATATCAAACATCTTTTTTGCATTCTTTATATCACGTACACCTGCCAGCCTTAGTGCTTTTGCACCTCCTCTTACAACTGATGCCATCATCGCATTCATACATTCCTCTTTATATAACGGCTCATTGGGCATCGCTTGTACTGATATTATTACTTGATTTTTTATTTTATCCGTTATTTTCATAATTTTATTTTACTTTTTTTATATTCAGGTTGCAAGATTAAAGAAATACCGCTTAATAAAGCGGTATTTCTATTTATTATTATCAATATACTATACGGCAGCTAATTTGGAAGCATTTTCAAGTTTTAAAGTTTCCGTTGTTAAATCACATACACTTGAAGGCCCGAAATATTGAATAGACCCCGGGAATAAATATTTATCCTGATAAGCCCATATTTCTCTGTTTTGTTCAAGCTTCTTGAAAACCGGCCCGTCTAATTCAACAAGTGCCTTTTTAATAACAGGTTTAAAAGCACCGTGGCGTTTTTCCATATTCATCATCATTGTTAAAGGAACACCGCCTGCTACCCATTGTGATGCCGGTAATGACAGATTCTTTACTGATGATAAGTATCCCGTTAAACCGAATTTTATTAACGCAAATGCGTTATAACCTAACGAATAACAATAATCGGCATCAAAATTGGACGGGAATGCGCATCTTCCTTCATATCCGAAGAAATGGCACTGCGTTGAAAATTTTCCGTTATATTTTCCTTCTTTTTTCATTTCATTCAGTTTTGTATTTACCATTTCAATTAATAATTTTTCAGTTTCAATTTTAGAAACCTGAACATTACCGTGAGGATCTCTATCCATTAATAACTGTTGTTTTATCATAACGGGAAGCGAGGTAAATACTTTTGAATCTTCCGAATTTAATTTATTTTTAATAATATCAAATTTAGTGTTTTCATCAGCATTTTTATAACTTGCATCATTTTCAAGCTCAGCTAAAGTATCATTCAGATTGGAAATCATAGCTTTAATTTCGGGAATAAATTCTATTAAACCTTCAGGAATTAAAGCAATACCGAAATTTTTACCCATTTCGGCTCTTTTTGCAACAATATCTGCCATATAATTAACAATACTGTTTAAAGACAATTTTTTTGCTTCAACTTCTTCCGAAATTAAAGTTATATTAGGCTGAGTTTGAAGAGCAACTTCAAGTCCCACATGTGTTGCACTTCTTCCCATTAATTTAATAAAATGCCAATACTTTTTAGCACTGTTTGCATCTCTTAAAATATTTCCGACAAGCTCAGCATATGTTTTTGTTGCAGTATCAAAACCGAAAGATATTTCTATTTGGTCATTTTTCAGGTCGCCGTCTATGGTTTTCGGACACCCTATTACCTGAATATCCGCATTATTTTTAACAAACCATTCCGCTAGCATTGCTGCGTTTGTATTTGAATCATCTCCGCCTATTATTACCACACCTGAAATACCTAAATCTTTACATACTTTCAATGATTTTTGGAATTGTTCTTCGGTTTCTAATTTTGTTCTGCCGGAACCTATAATGTCAAAACCGCCGGTATTTCTGTATGAATTAATTTTTTCATCCGTAAATTCAATATAATTTCCGTCTATAATACCCGAAGGACCTCCTAAAAATCCGTACAATTTATTTTCCGGGTTTGCTTGTTTCAAAGCATCATATAAACCTGCTATTACGTTATGCCCTCCGGGAGCTTGCCCGCCTGACAATATTACTCCTATATTTCTTTTTCCGCTTGCTTCCGTGTTCGTGGAAGTATTAAATGTAACTATTGGTTTACCGTACGTATTTTTAAAAAGTTCTTTTATTTGCTCGGCATCTTTAACCGATTCGGTTTTGTTCCCTTCAGTCATTGTAAGATTATTTATTCCGCCGGCTAATGATGCGGGAAGCTTCGGCTGATATTTTAATCTCTCAATTTGCAGTGAAGATAATTCTTTCATATTCTTTTACTCCGTTTTTTGTGACTCAATACAATCAAATTGTACCACAAAATCATTATTTATCGGTATATTTTATCCTACAGGGGAATAACTTTTTCGACTTATTGTTAAATAATTATCCAAAAGGCAATGTTATGAATATTATTAAATGTTTTATTTTATTAATGATTATTACTCTAAGTATTAACTCGGCATTTGCATATAAATATTCAGAACAAGATAAAGAAAAATTTTATAATGCTTTTTTAGAGGGTTATTACACGGAAATGGAAAAATCCGTAAATAAATTAAATATAGACCAATCTAAAAAAACAAAATTCATGACCGAATTAAAAAAACGTACAAATAAAGAAGATTTAATAAATTCATCATGGAGCTGTATACAAAAGTATCCGATACAGCACATCGTACCTGCATCTGTCATCTGCACGGCAGAATGGACAACTCATCAAACAGAAAGAAATAAAGATTTATTTGAATTGTTAAAATAGTATTCGCTATATCAATTTATTTTGGCTGATTGCCGATATATGAATTTTCTAAATTATAAATTTACCGTTTTCATATATAAGAACACCATCCGCATATATTTTTCCGGAATTTTTCATATTTTTGATTAAATCCCAATGAAGCCCCGAAATATTTTTACCGCCTGTTTCAGGGTATGAAGCACCTGCCGCCATATGTATTGAGCCGCCTATTTTCTCATCAAATAATATATTTCCGGTAACATCTTGAATCATATCATTTGTCCCTATGGCAATTTCGCCTACAAATCTTGAACCTTCATCCATATCAAGCATACTGTTTAAAAATTCTTCACCTTTTTCAGCTTTTGCATCAATAATTTTACCGCCCTTTAAAGTTAAAAGAACTTTTTGAGCTTCATTACCTCTGTATATCTGAGGAAAATCAAAATATATTTGACCTTCTGCACTATCTTCAACAGGAGATGTATATACTTCTCCGTCCGGAAAATTGCACTCACCGGCACAACTCTTCCATATCCTGCCTTTTACATTAAAGGTTATATCTGTTTTTTCTCCCTCAATCCTTATTGTTGATTTTGTATTTAAATAATCAGCTATTTTTTGTTGAAATATACCTATTTCCTGCCATTTTTTAACGGGATCGTCAAGATATAAATAACATGAATTAATTAAAAACTCAGTATATTCATCTAAGGACATTTTTGCTTCTTGAGCTAAAGCCTGCGTAGGAAAATCAGCAATAACCCATTTTAAATCCCCTTCACTTGAGCGTTTAAGCATCTTTTCGGATAAATGTTTCATTGCGCCGGAACGCTTTGCAAGCTTCTTGGAATCACTTCTTGCCATATTTTTTACATTAAACGGTGCACCTATAGATATTAAATTTTTTGCTTTTTCATATTCCAATTCCGTCATGGGGTCAACGTATTTAAGTTGTTCATCTGATGCATTTTTTATAAATACCTCATTTAAGCCTTCCACACCTGTTCTTACGACAGGATAAGCACCCTTTAATAATACCTGCTTATATATCTCTTTAACTAAATGATGTGATAAGTAAGAATCAGTACGTATTACGGTTAATTCTCCTTTTTGAACTTTTACGGAATAATCAACCAGAACTTTTGCATATTTTTCCCATAACGTATTCATTTATCTATACCTCATCATTTTGTAATGTATTTAATCTGCCAAGATATATACCTCTTTTAGAAGTTTTAATAAATTCAACAATTCTCATAACATTTTTATCATCAGAATACTTCTCTTCCAGCATTTTAACAACGTTAGAAAGAGTAGTTTTTCTTGATTCAATTAATTTATAAGCCTCTCTTATGTTTTTTATTTCTTCAGAAGAGAAACCTCTTCTTTTAAGTCCGATAACATTAGGGCCATGAAGAACAGCAGGAGCGCTTGCAACTTTTGCAAACGGAGGTATATCCATTCTGGCAGCTGAAAATCCTGAAACTATTACATATTCACCTATTCTTATATTTTGATGATATACACTCATACCGCCTAAGAATGCACCTTTTCCGACATGACAATGCCCGCCTATAGTTGCTAAGTTTGCAAATATTGCTTCATCCTCAACAACACAGTTATGAGCTACATGACTTGATGCCATAAACATACATTTATCGCCCACTTTTGTTATTGAACCTTCTTCTCCGGCGCCTCTGTTAATTGTTACGTATTCTTTTATTATACAATTTTTACCGATTATGGCTTTTGTTTTCTGCCCTTTATAACTTAAATCCTGAGGTGCAGTTCCTATACTCGCAAACGGATATATTATTGTACCGTCACCGATTTCACAATATTCCAAATACGCATTAGCTATAATTTTTACATTTTCACCTAATACTACATCCTCGCCTATTATAACGTTAGGGCCTATTTCACAACTTTGAGGAACTACCGCATTCTCTGATATTATTGCTGTTTTATGTATTGCCATTATTATAAATCCTTCTTATCTGTTACCGACAATTGAAAACATTAAATCTGCTTCAACCGCTAATTGACCGTTCACAAAACCTTTTGTATGAGTTTTTGCTATCGGGCCTTTTACTTTTATTAATTCTGCTTCTATCTCAAATTTATCGCCGGGAATAATTTGTTTTCTGAATCTTACACCGTCTATACCGGCATATAAAAATAATTTATCTTTGTATTCAGGTAATGGAATAAGGCAGCCTGCCGATACTTGAGCCATTGCTTCAAGTTGTAAGACTCCCGGGAAAACAGGATTCCCCGGAAAATGTCCCGTAAAAAACGCTTCATTTACAGTTAAATTCTTATATCCTTTACAATACTTTCCGGGAACACACTCTGTTATTCTGTCTACCATTATAAAAGGATATCTGTGAGGTATTAAATCCATTATCCCTTTAATATCAAACTGTAATACATTTTCTTCTGCCATCATGCCTCCATAATTATACTATCTTTTAACTCTTTTGCTATAATTGTATGAACGGTATGCCCAGCTTCTTTTGCTATAATTTGAGCATTAAAATTCATTACATTACATCCCGCCAGATAAAAATCACCTATTAAATCCAAAATTTTATGTTTTATAGGTTCATATTCCGACCTTAGTTCTACCGTATACCCATCATCCGTTAATCCTACCGTATTTTCTAAACATGCTCCTCGGGCATATCCTGCTTTTTGAAGCATTTCCAATTCGGATAAATAACCGAAAGTTCTTGCCTCGATTATTTCTTTTATATTTTCAGTATTTAAACTTACCCATCTGTTCTTTAAATCTTTATGTCTGAAATTAACACTATACGTAATATTTAACTTATCAGAAGGTAATACAACAAGATAGGTATTATCATTTAAATATTTTAAAGGCTCTTTTAACGTATATGAATTTATTTTTATATTTTCCGTTCCGACGGAATCTATTGCGCTGACCCATTCTTTCGAACTTCCGTCTAATATGGGCAGTTCATAATGATTTAAATATACATCCAAAGAATCTATATTTCTGAGTGCACAGGCAGCCATAAAATGCTCTATAAGTACTACCTTAATATCATTATTTCCGATAACCGTACAATGCTGAGTTGATACAACATTTTTTATATCAGCTTCAATAACCTTTTCATTTACATGGAATCTTATTCCTTTTTTATCCGAAGGGCAAAGCACCGCCTCAGAGGGAACTCCGGTCATTAAAGCAACTGATTTTAAAGTAATATCTTTTTTTATTGTTCCCATTATTAATCCTTTAACAGATGCTCATAATCCTTAAATTTATTTACTAAATCTTCGGCTTTTTTCATAGTTTTCATTTGTTTAATAAAGTCTTTTCTAGGAACGGCAGGTGCGCCTATTAAAATTGATTTTTCGGGGAAACTTCTTGTTATTCCGGCTTTTGCCATTACAATAGAGTCGCTTCCTATTTCAATATGGTCAGCCATACCTACTTGTCCGGCTATTACAACTCTGTCGCCTATCTTACAACTTCCTGCTATACCGACTTGAGAAACAATCATACAGCCTTTACCGATTTTACAATTATGCCCTATCTGAACTAAATTATCAATTTTAGTCTGCTCGCCTATTACCGTATTTTCTATTGTACCTTTATCAATACAAGTATTAGCACCTATTTCAACATCATCCCCTATTACAACCGAGCCTATAGAAGGTATTTTATATATTTTTTGGTCGGTATTATCTTCCTTAACATTTCCTTCTTGTCTTGCATTTTCAACATTATTCGGATTTTCGGTAACAAAACTGAAACCGTCTGCGGCTATACTTACTCCGTGTTGTAATATAACTTTATTACCTATAATGGCATTATCACCTATATTACATCCCGGATGAAATAAACAATTTTCACCAATTTGAACGGAACGTCCTATATATGTATTTGCAAGAATTTTAGTATTCTTTCCTATTGATACATTTCTTGATACAACAACATTAGGGCCTATTGAAACATTTTCACCGAGTTTTGCCGTTGGATGAACAGTAGCAGTCGGATGTATTCCGGAAGTTGATTCAGGAGGCATATAAAATAAATGAAGCAGCTTCATCATAGCTAAACGGGGACGTTCCGCTTCTATTGTCGATATTAATTCCGAAGTTACACCGATTGGAACTAAGGCAGCTTTAGCTTTTGTTTGGGATAAATTATCTATCTCATCTTCATTCAATGCTAAGGCTAAGGTTGATTCATCCGCCAATAACGGAGGCCCTATTCTTGAGATTTTTACATCCTCTACCTTTGTTAACATTCCCCCTACTATTTCAGATATCTCTTCTAATGAATACTCTTTCATTGTATCTATATCCCTCATATTTATATTCCTCTTTTGCTTATACTTATTTTAATACGAGGGCAGGGAAAATACAATTTTTTTATTCAAAATCAAATAAATCTTTTACTTTTATCTAATCTAAGGAATAAATATTATTTATTTTCTGTCTTTTTCTCAATAGGAGTAACTTTATTAAAAGTATAAGTTACCATAACTGCCAATATAATTAATGCAATAGCACCTATAATAAAATTATAATCCATATTAAATATCTCCCACAAGCTTTTTTATTTTATTATTGATATAAATAAATTTATTTAAAAATATAAAATCAAAATAAATACCGACCATATATAAAAAGATAAATTATTTTATCATATTTAAAAGTATAAATAAATAAATATTAATTTTTTATTCAAAATCAAATAAATCTTTTACTTTTATATTAAGATTATCTGCTATAATTTTTAATTTTGATACCGTAATATCGGTTTGGGCTGTTTCGATTAAACTTATCATTGAACGAGAAATACCATTTATTCCTAAATCATCTTGAGTTAAGTTTTTGCCTGCTCTTAACTTTTTAAGGTGTTTTGCAAATTTTTGTAAATATTCCTTGTTCATGTAATTATTGTTAGTTATACTAGCATTAATCACAACTAATCACACTAGCAAAGAGAAGTGTAATATGAAAAAGAACAATGATTTGAACCTTAGCGAAAAAGCCGCTGATATAGGTATTAAACTTGAACGGATAAGCACACTTATGGATTTTATGGAAAAAGCTCTGGAAGGAGAAGTCGAAGTTAAACCTAAAAAATTAGTCAGTTTAAGTTATATAATTAATGATTATTTATCTGAAGTCATTACAAAATTTGATGAACTTGAATGTATTATAAACAATTAACTCTTTCTCATCTTTTCAATAATGGAAGTGGTGGATTTACCCTCTACAAAACTTATGAACTCTATTCTGCCCCCGTTTTCCATTATCCCCTTTGCCTCGGGCAGAGTTTCTATTGTATAATCCGCACCTTTTGTATGAACATCAGGTTTTATTTGAAGTAATAAGTCTAAAGGAGAATCTTCATCAAATAAAACAACATAATCCACACTTCTTAAAGCGCTCAAAACCTCAGCACGGTCATTTTCATTATTAACGGGACGTCCTTCTCCTTTTATGCTTCTTACGGATTTATCCGAATTTAAAGCCACTATTAAAACATCCCCAAAGCTTTTTGCTTTTTCAAGATATCTCACATGCCCGACATGGAGTATATCAAAACAACCGTTTGTTGTAACAATTGTTTTATTCTCACCTCGTAATTTTTTTAATAAAGCTTCAAGCTCTGTTTGTTTTATAAGCATATAACCTCACAAAAAACGGGACAATAATTGTCCCGTTATGTTTTCTGATAAACTATTTCTTTTCAGCTTCCGGAGCTGTTTGGTTTAATGTTTGCTGTAATTCCGGATTATCCGAAGCTGCTTCTTTTATTTTCTTTTGGATATTTTCAGGATTATAATCTTCATTTAAAAATTCAATTTTAGCTTCATTTTTTAACGATTCGATTTTATTTTTCAGTATATCCACTTTATCTTGATTTTCAAGATAGTTAATAATATCTTTTTTGCTTTCCTTAAATGATAATTGACCTGCTTCAGACCTGTCAGTGACCATAATAATATGATATCCGTAAGGAGTTTGAACAACCTCGCTTATAGTATTAGGCTTCATTGAAAATGCTTTATTTGCAAAAGCTTCAACCATTTCATCCTTACCGAAGAAACCTAAATCTCCGCCTCTTATTGCGGTTGCGGAATCTTGTGAATTTTCTTTTGCAACTTTAGCAAAAGTATTCGGAGCCTTCTTTACTTTTGCAAGTAATGATTCTGCTGATTTCTTTGCTAAATCCATTTGTTCCTGAACTTTTTTCTCTAATTCTTCATCTGTTATATCTTTATTTTCTTCTTTTATTTTTGTTCTGAATTGTTCGGGATTTGCACTTATTAATATATGAGAAGCTCTGACTCTTTTTGGATATTTGAATTTATCTATATTTTCATCATAGTATTTTTTTGCTTCTTTTTCTCCTATAGATACCATTGCTATTGAATCTACGAATTTCTTTAATTTAATTTCATCTTCTAAGTCTTTTTTAAATTGGTCATATGTTACGGCATTTGTTTTTAATATTTGTACTAATTGGTCTTTTGAACCGAATTTTGATACTATATCTTTTTCCGCTTTTTCAACTTCTTCTTTTGAAGCAGTTATTTTTCTTTTTTCCATCTCATCTGTTAAAAGCGCTTTCACTATTAATTCGGACATTACTTTTTCTCTCATCATAAGAGCAAATACGTTATTCGGATCTGATTTTAAATCAATACCCATTTGAGTAAACATATTATTTGATGTCACTGATTCGTATGCCTTATCATATTCGCTTTTTGTAATTACAGTATTATTAATTTTTACTATATTATCGTTATTTTTCAAGATAGTGCAGCCTGAAAATATAAACATTGCAATCATTGCAAATACTGCTATTTTTATTTTGTTCATTTTTTACATCTCCTTTTTTAATTTTTATTTAATGAACCGTATTCATTTCCGATTTTAATTATATGATAAAATAAATTTGAAAGAATGTTAAATAAATCTTCAAAATTTAAATACGCTCTATTCAAAATTAATATGCTATTACCTTCTCTGCAAGTATTTGGGGCAATTGTATACTTTATATATTTCGTAATATTCTTATCCGCTTTTGATGCTATTATATTCCACTCCCCTCTTGACAGGGAAGTATAAATCCTGATTGAAGAGTCTGTTTCCCTTACGGAAGTTATACCTGCGTTTGATGCCAATATTCTTAGTTTTACTAATTTTATCAGATTTTCAACGGGTAAAGACATTTTTGAAAATCTGTCTTTCCATTCCGATTGAATAGCATCAAGTTCCGTTTCCGATTTAACATCACTTAATCGTTTATATTCAATCATTTTTTGTTCCTTTGAACCTACCCATTCATCCGGAATGTATGCAGTTACATTTATATCAACTATACTCGGCTTATATTCTTCTGATTTTCCTTCCTGTATCTCATTTACGGCTTCTTCCAATAATCTGCAGTACGTATCAAATCCGACATTTACCATTTGTCCGTGTTGTTTTGTACCTAAAACATTACCCACACCTCTAATTTCAATATCTCTCATTGCTATTTGATAGCCGCTTCCCAGTGTTGTAAATTCTTTTATGTATTTCAAACGTTTTATTGCATCCGGTGTTAATTCTTTTGATTTTTTATATAAACAGTAGCAAAATGCTTGTCGGTCAGTTCTTCCAACTCTTCCCCTTATTTGATATAACTGAGCCAAGCCGAATTTATCCGCATCATGTATTATCATTGTATTAGCATTCGGTATATCTAATCCGGATTCAATTATTGTTGTACATAAAAGCACATCATATTCTTTATTCAGAAAATCAGTCATTATGTTTTCAAGTAAATTTTTATCCATTTGCCCGTGTGCAACCGCAAGTCTTATGTTAGGCATTAAATCTTTTAATTGACGAGCAAATTCATATATACTTTCCACTCTGTTATAAAGATAAAATACCTGTCCTTCCCGCTCTATTTCGTAGTTTATTGCATTTTTTATTACCGATTCCTTATATTCACACACAAACGTCTTTATAGGAAGTCTGTTAGAGGGAGGAGTATTTATTATACTCATATCTTTTATGCCCGATAATGACATATATAAAGTTCTGGGTATGGGAGTGGCAGACATTGTTAATATATCTATATTTTTCTTTAGCCGTTTTAATTTTTCTTTATGGGCAACCCCAAATTTATGTTCTTCATCTATTACCAACAAACCTAAATCTTTAAATTGTATATCGTTTTGTAATAGCCTGTGGGTACCTATTACAACATCAATTTCTCCTAAAATCAGTTTATTAATGATTTCTTTTTGTTCCTTTGATGTTTTAAATCTTGAAAGAAGTTCAACTTTTATCGGAAAAGGTTTAAAACGTTCGGATATTGTTTGATAGTGCTGCATTGCAAGTATAGTTGTAGGTACAACAACAGCTGCCTGTTTTGATGACATTACGGCTTTAAATATTGCTCTTATTGCAACTTCCGTTTTCCCGAAACCTACATCCCCGCATATTAATCTGTCCATCGGATTTTCGGATTCCATATCTTCTTTTGTTTCAATTATTGCCTTCATCTGATCAGGAGTCTCCGTATATCCGAAGGAATCCTCCATTTCGTACTGCCATATAGTATCAGGCTCAAATGCAAATCCTTTCGACATTTTTCTTAAGGCATATAAATTTATTAAATCCTTTGCTACATCTTCTATTGCTTTTTTTACTTTCGTTTTCGTTGTATTCCAATCATTACCGCCCATTTTGGACAATGCGGGCAGTACGTTTCCGCTCCCTCTGTACCTGCATAACATATTTATTTGTTCCGCAGGTATATGCAATTTATCACCCTGTGCATACTCTATTGTCAAATAATCTTTTTCTTCATTATCAATTACCTGCTTTGATAAACCTTTAAAAATTCCTATACCATGCACCATATGAACTACATAATCGCCTTCTTTTATATCGTTTAATGACTCTATAAAATCAAGGTTTTCTCTTCTGTAGTTATATCTTACTCCCGTCAAATCCTTTGAACGCTTATTAAAGAACTCTTTATCCGTTATTATAACTACTTTACAATCTTCTATTATGCTTCCTGCCAATACTATATTATCCGTTATATATACGGAATTTAATGAGTTAATATCGTCAGAATACGGGATTTCATACTCCCTTAATATTTCTTCCACCCTGTTCTTATAATCACTTGCACATATCACTTTGTATTTACAAGAAAGTTTCTCTTTAACAAACTTTGCTATATCATCCGGGCCTGATGCAAAATATGGAATTAATTCAGTGGTTAATTCAATATTTATATCAAAATCTTCAGATATAAAATTATCAAAATATATTTTTTCAAATCCGCTTATTTCAGTTAGAAATTTGGTCAGATTATAATGGGGTATTTTTTCAAAAGGAAGTGTTCTTTTAGTTTTTATATTCTCTTCATACTGCTTTATGAGATTCTCTTCCGTATTTTCATATTTCGATTTAAACTGGGTATAATCATCAAAAACTATTAGTTTTTCTTTTGATATTAAATTCAATATCATTTTCAAATCGGGATTAAAAACGGGTTCATAGTATTCAATTCCTTCAAAATAACATTCATTCTTAACATTTTCAAGAATTTCAGCCTGATATTCTTCTTCAGGGTCTATTTTTATTTTTTTATAAGAATTTTCATCTAATATAAATTTATATACCGGTTGAATTACAGCTTCTTTTACTTTTGTTATGCTTTTTTGTGTTGAATTATCAAAAATTCTTATATCAACAACACTATCCCCCCATAACTCAATACGATACGGGTTATCATTGAGAGGATATATATCTATAATATCTCCTCTTACACTAAATTCTCCTATATCTGCAACAAGAGTTTTTCTTTTATATCCTATTTTTACAAGCGTTTTTATAATTTCGGGAATATTAATTTCATTATCAATTTTAATTTTAATACTGTTTTTTTCAATAAAGTTAGCAGTACAAAATTTTTCAAACAAAGCTTTTTGAGGAATTATTATTATATCCTTTGACTGATTTTTTATAATTTGCACTTGTTTTGCATACTTATATAAATTTTTTGAATTGGTATCATATATAGAACCGTCTTGATAGGGAAAAATATCCGCTTCTATATTGAATAATTTTTTTAAGTCATTTTGAAATTTAAGGGCATTTTGTTCCGTTTCAACTATAAACACTAACTGTTTATTATTTTTAATAACAAGACGGGATAAAATAAACAGCTTTGAACAATTAGTTAATCCGCTTAAGGCAAAAGAATTACGCTTTTTTATAAGCGCAGTCATTTTTTCGCTGTAATCACAATTTATATTTTTTATATATTCTCGCATTTAATAATTTTAAATCCATCATATAAAATTATCAATTATATAAACGATTTAAAGTAATTAATAATAAGTTAATATGTATAACGGGAGAAATAATAATATGAGAAAACTGTTATTGAGTATATTTTTAATTACTTTTTTTAGTGTAAACAGCGCTTATTCAGCAGGCATGGTATATGACCCGAGTGAATTTGTAATAGATGAAAAAACTAACGATATGGGTTCGGTTAAATTACCCGACAATGATGAAATAAGTTCAAATATAAAAATCAGTACAAGGCTTGCACAAGAAACAGTATCTCAACAATCCGACAATTTTAACAACGCACTTTTTGAACTGGACAGTGCGCAAGTTAATATAAGAAATGAATTATTAGATTATAAAGCTAAATATCAAGAGGTTGATACTCAATACCAGCTTATAAAAGAACAACGTAAAGTTTTAGCGGAACAAATCCGCAATGTTGAAAAACGTGTAAGAGATATTGAACGCAGTAAAAATCAAATAAGAAAAACTATGATATAATTATCCTTGATAATTAACATTTAAAACATAATTAAACATTTTGCTCATATCTTATTCAGAGCAGTTATGCTTAATTATTTTTATTGTTAATTTATAAATGTAATTAACACATTTAACTATACCAAGGTGAAAAAGATGTCAAAACAGTCGAAAATTATTATGTTTTCCTGTTTATATATTATGGGAATAATAACATTTTTCTCTGATTTTATTCCGGGTATTTGTATAATTATTTTTGCTTTACTGTATTTTTTATATTTTAAAAAAATAATTTCGTTTAAATATTTGATATCACTTGTTTTAATATTTATATCAGGTATTATAAATACTCATCTAAATTTAAAATACAGTGATGATTTGTCATCATACTCGGATGAAAAAGTAAAAATTGAAGCAAAAGTATTAACGATTCCGTCAAACAGTAAACCTGATAAAACAAATTTTTTCGCAAAAGTAACACAAATAACTGCTGAAAATATTGATAAAAAACATATCAATGCTGCTTCCAATATAATTATTAATGATAAAACCGAAAAAATAAAGAAAATAAAAATCGGAGATACATTGGAATTGGAAGGCAGAATAAAAACTCCCAATCCCGCACAAAATCCTTCTCAATTTGATTATTCAAAATATCTTCAATATAAGAAAATTTTTTCCTCCGTTTATGTTAATACGGAATGGGAAATAAAATCCCAAGCACAAAATTTAACGGGTAAGGCACTGAGAAACCTTAATGACATAAGAACAAAAATAATAAACATTCACGCAAAAAATATAGATTCTCCGATGCTGGAAATATTAGGCGGAATTATATTCGGAGATGATGCCGTGAATCCTGACGAAAATATTAAAACAGCTTTTATAAATTCGGGAATATTTCATATACTTGCAGCCTCAGGCATGAATGTAACATTAATTTTCGGAATATGGTTTTTCTTTGCACAAAGATTTAAGTTTAATTATAAATTTTCACTGCTGACAGGCATGGCTTTAATTATATTTTATACATGTATGACAGGCTTCGGACCTCCGATTATAAGAGCTTCTTTAATGTTAATTTTAATCCTTACAGGTAAACTAATTGACAGAACTACTCCGACCTTAGCTCTGTTATTTATAGTTGCTTTATTAATGCTCATTTATAATCCTTTAATGATTTTTGATATAGGATTTCAACTCTCATTCACGGTAACTTTTGCACTTATATTGAGTTCACCTCTTTTTGTATTTAACTTTAAATATAAGCCCGTTAACTACATATTAGGGGCTTCAATGATACCTGTAGCCGCACAATTCTATGCTGCACCTCTACAAATGTACTATTTTAACACCTTTTCTTTATATTCCGTATTCGCAAATATAGCAATAATCCCCGTACTCAGTATTGTATCTTTTATAGGTTTTATCAGTTCCATATTAGCCTTAATTCCATATATAGCAAATAAAATATGTTTTGCTGCCGATTTTATTTTAAACCCAATGTTAGTATATATAACTAAAGTTGCAAACTTCTTTTCTAATCTTCCTTATTCCATTATCTTGGTTCCTAAACCGTCAATTCTTCAATTAATCCTTTACTTTTCTATCATAATTTCAATAACCTGCATTATCAGATTTAAATTATTCTCAAAAAAACTATATTTAATATTATCAATACTTGTAATATTCTTTATATCTACACTTATAAAAATACCGCAAAATGATTTTCAAATGATGTTCTTTTCAGTTGGAAATGCAGATGCAATTTTGTTAAAATCACCTAAAAACGAATATTTCTTAATAGATACGGGTAAACTTAATTACTTGTCATTAAACTCACAAGCAAAATTTATTATTATTAAATATTTAAGAGATAAAGGGATAAAAAATATTAATTCACTTATAATATCTCATTTTGATTCAGACCACGCAGGCGGAAGTATTGATATTCTTAAAAACATAAAAACAGATAATGTCTATTTTACCGATATTTATGAGAATACAAATCTTTCTGACTCAATAATCAATTTTATTAAAGATAATAATAAAAATTATAAGATAATCACGGATAAAACAAAAATATACGAAGAAAAAGACTTTGTAATTAATATCATACGCCCCAAAGGAAAGGATATTATTACGGAAAACGAAAATTCTTTAATTGTACAATGTAAATATAAAGATAAAAATTTTCTATTCATGGGAGATGGCGACATAAAATCATATAATTCTCTGCCTCAAAATATGAAAAAGAATATATCCGTTATGAAATCAGGACATCACGGCGCTAAAAATACAATAAATCAGGAAATGATTGATAATACTGACATTTTTATTATTTCAACGGGTCCCAACGTATATAACCACCCTAATCCGGAAACAATAAAACTTTTAAATGATAACTCCAAAAAATATTTAAGAACTGACTATCATAATGCCATAAATATTAAAGTTAAAAATAACAAAAGAAAAATATACATATATTCTCCCAATAAAAACAAATTTATAAAAACAGATTTGTAAACAAATGTTACAAAAAATAAAAAATAAATGACAAAATCCTAAAGTTTATTAAAAAACATGTCGATAGTATGTGTGTAACAAACAATAGGAGGAAAGAAAAATGTCAAGTAACATCAATCCGGTTAACTTCGGAATCAATACGAATTCATACTATAGGCAAGAAGAAAAAGAAGATTTAAACCAAAATACGAGAAATGAGCAATTACCCGAAGCCAGACAGCAATACGAAGAAAAAGATGTATTCAACTATCTGACGGCAACATCAGGGTATATACCCGTACAATCAACAAAAACTATTAGAGTATCAGAATATGTAACCCCTGAATCCGAATTAAGAATAGAAGATTCTATGAAACAATTCCAAGCGCAATACGAAGATACAATTGCTCAATATCAAAATGAATTTCCGGGAATGTCCTATGAAAGCGCACAATATGCAGCATTAAGCGACATCAACAGAAATTATTTAGCATAAATTTAATAACCTCCCCAATCCTAATTATTGTTTGTTATTTTTACTAAGACCGCAATGCGGTCTTTTTCATTATAATCTTTTTTAAATGTGTATTTTTTCTTGGAAAATCTTTTATGGTATAATATTTCTAAACACAAAAGGAGGGTACATAAAGTGGGTTATAAAATATTAGAAAAAATTGAATTATGCCCCAATCAATACGAATTGAAAATAGAAGCACCATATGTTACAAGGAATGCAAAAGCAGGGCAATTCATAATATTCAGAGTTGAAGAAAACGGTGAAAGAGTACCGATAACAATAGCAGATGCGGATAAAGTAAACGGAATATTAACCGTAGTATTTATGGCAGTCGGATATTCAACTAAAAAACTTGCTCAATTAGAAGTAGGGGATGAGATACAAGATGTAGTAGGCCCGTTAGGGAAACCTACGGAAATTGAAAAGTACGGAACGGTAGTATGTGTAGCCGGAGGATACGGTGCAGCACCTTGCTTTTTAATATCAAAAGCATTTTATGATGCCGGAAATAAAGTTCACATGATAACAGGTGCAAGAAATAAAGATTTATTATTCTGGCAGGATAAAATGAAAACAGCATGTACCGAACTTCATGTTGCAACCGATGACGGTTCACTCGGACATAAAGGGTTCGTTACTGAAGTTTTAGCCGATATTATGAATAAAGAAAAGGTAGATTATGTTATAGCCGTAGGACCAATGCCCATGATGAGAGCCGTTGCTAATCTGACAAAAGAAAAAGGTATTAAAACGGAAGCAAGTATGAATCCTATTATGATTGACGGTACCGGCATGTGCGGGGCTTGCAGAGTAACAGTCGGCGGAGAAGTTAAATTTGCCTGCATAGACGGGCCTGATTTTGATGCTCATAAAATAGATTTTGATGAAGTTATTAACAGAACAAAAATCTATAAAGATGAAGAAAGAAGAAGAAGTGAAAACTGTAATCTTCTTAAACAAGCACAAAATGTATAATTCATATTGGAATTAAGAATAAGGAGAGAATTGTGAGTAAGATACCTGTTTGTCCTTTAATGAGCGCCGGAAGCGATATAAATATTGTTTGTGTTCAGGAAAATTGTGCTTGGTATATGAAAAATTATAAGACTTGTTCAGTATATATTCTTGCACACAACGCTGTTTTAGATATTAAAGAAAAACAAGATAAGAAAAATACTCAATAAAGGTATAAAAAAGCGGTAATTAAATTTACCGCTTTTTTCAATATTTTTTTATTGCTTTTTTGCTTTTTTCCAAAGACAATCCCATTCTTCGAGTGAGAGATTTTCAAGCGGTTTATCAGCATTACTTTCCATATATTTAAATCGCTTAATAAATTTTTTATTAGCTTTTAATAAAGCTTGTTCTGCATCAATATTGTTCCATCTGGCAAGATTAACAACGGCAAAAAGTATATCACCCAATTCTTCTTCTTTATTAACTAAATTATTTGCGTTTTGAAACTCTTTAATTTCAGAAAAAACACAATCATATAAAGAAGCTTCATCCGGCCACTCAAAACCTGCTTTTACAGCTTTTTTGCTGATTTTTTGTGCGCTCATAAGAGCGGCCTGCGAACGGGAAATACCGTCCATTAAGGAAGTTCTGTGAGGCTTTTCCTCTTTTTTTAATTTTTCCCAATTATCCAGTATTTCTTCGGTTGATGATGCTTTTACGTTGCCAAAAACATGCGGATGTCTGTGAATAAGCTTATCGGATATTCCTTTTGCCACATCTTCAATATTAAACTTTTCTTCTTCCTTAGCGATTTGAGAATGTAAAACAACCTGAAGCAAAACATCACCGAGTTCTTCCTCCAGATGTTTAAAATCATCATCATCTATAGCATCGACTGCTTCATATGCTTCTTCAAGCATATTTTTTTTCAAAGAAGCGTGTGTTTGTTCTCTGTCCCATTTACATCCGTTTTCACTTCTTAAAATATCTATAATTTCTATTAATCGTTCTAAATTAGGATAATTCATAAATTATTTTACCATTTGGTCAACCGTCATAATTAAAATACCTTTTCCGCCAAGTTTTTTCAGCTTATCAATACTGTCAAAAACTTTATTGGCATCTACAACAACGTGCATAACAACATTTTTATCATCTCCGGATAAAGTCATAATGGTAGGCGAAGAAAGTCCCGGTAAAAATTCACAAGCCTCTTCAAGCGAGCTTTTAGGAATATGCGCCATAAGATACTTCTTTTCTCTTGCATCCATTACCGATTTTAATGCTCTTAAAACACCTTGAGTTTTTTCTTTTTTTTCGTCCGATAAGTTTTTATTTGATATAACTATTGCCGTTGATTCAAGGATTTTATCTATAATTCTTAATTTATTGGATTTTAAAGTTGAACCCGAAGAAGTAATATCCACTACAACATCTGCCAATCCCAATCTGGGAGTAATTTCCGTTGCACCGGATACTTCAATAATTTTTGGATTTTTTCCTTTTTTTACAAAATATTCTCTTGCAATATTCGGGAAAGACGTCGCAACTTTAATATTTAAAGGTAAATCCTCTGTATTTAAGTACACATCTTCTTCTTTAACGGCAACAACCATTTCGCAATAACCAAAGTCTAAATCCATTATTTTATTAACATCGGATTTAAGTTCAGTTAAAATATCAAAACCGGTAAACCCTATATCAGCAATACCGTTTTCAACAAACATAGGTATATCTTGTGTTCTTACAAATATTATCGAAAAATTTTTATCCAAAGTAGTAACTTGTAAAGTTCTTTCGTCTTTTGAGGGGAAATTTAAACCCGCACAATTCAATAAATCATATATTTTTTCAGATAATCTTCCTTTATTCGGTATTGCAATTTTTAACATATCCATTTCACACTGCCTCTAATAATTAAATACTTTCTTCTTCCCCTTTTAACATAATAACTATATCGGATGTATTACAATATGTTCTTACCGGATTATGAACATATTTTAATCTTGAAATATCGCTTACATCTCTTTGCATTTGTTTAACTATATCTTTAGTAATCTCGGTATTAAATCCCATAATTTCAGATTTTTCAATCTGATTTGATTTACCGATACAATTAACATCATAGTTCAAAGTTTTAAGTTGTTCTCTTATTTCATAAGCCTGAGGCTCTTTATCTTTTGAGAAAAGTATACCGACAGAAATTTCATTCTTTTCGGGATTATATTTTTTTCTGTAAATAAGTCTGTTTATAACCTGCTGAGTTTTATCAAAATCGAGAATCCAATAACTGATAATACCTTTTTTATTAGGAGCTCCCGGAAGCATCATAAATTCAACTTTATTTAAATCTATTTCACGTGCAATAGCAGCATATTGCGACATTTGATAAAGATTTAAATCAGTTCTCGAATAAAGACCTGCAATTTTTAATGCTTCAGGTATCTTTTTCAGAGCATCGGGAGATTTAATTTTTTCAATCAAAGCTTTTACAAATTTCTGTTGGCGGTGAACTCTTCCGATATCTCCCAAAGAATCTTTTCTGAATCTCAAATATTCTTCCGCTTCTTGACCATTTAAAACATAATCACCTTTTGGAAGATTAATTTTAAGTTTTGCACTGTAGTCGTTATATTTCATATTTTGGTCAATATGAATAGGAATACCGCCAAGTGCATCAATAAGTTTAACAACGCCTTGCGTATTAATAATTACATAATTATGAATTTTTATACCGAAAGTTTCTTCAATAGTTTTTTTCGTTAATTCAATACCGCCGATAGCGTAAGCTGCATTAATTTTTTGAACACCGTGTTCATCTGCAAGATATACTTTTGAATCTCTCGGAATAGAAATGGCATTAACACTTTTGCCGTGAATATCCACACTTAGAATTATAATTGTGTCAGAACGAACACCCGAAAACGGCAATGTATTAGGGCCGTTATTATCTACACCCAATAAAAGTATATTTTGATATCTGCTCAACATTTTAAAATTAAACTTTGAAGGTGTTAAATCAGGCCGGCTTTGCTCTTGAAATTTTGCTATTTTCATATTGCCCAAACCCATAATATATGCCTGAATCTCATCAAAATGGCGATGTATTAGGGAAACACATGCACATATTAATGCAATTAAAAAGGATATTATTACAAATTTCAATGTTGAAATAACGGTTTTTTTAGTATTTTTTTCGCTTTCTTTATACTTTAAAAATACACTATATTGTTCATCTTTATCTTTTAATTCCGCCATTTTTTTTAGTTTCCTCTTCTGATGGTACTATTGTACTTCAAAAAATATAAAATTAGTACCATACGAATGGGTAATATTCATACAATTATAATTTTAAAATAAATTTTTTAAACGATTATATTCATCAATTAAAAACTTTTTAGATTTTTTATGCCGAATAAAATCCCAAGGAAGCTCAAAGTTAATATCAGGAACCACATTTGTCAAACCAAAATTATCCAATTGTTTAAGTACATTTTTAAAAGCACCGATACTTCCGCCTTGTTTATATATTTCAATTAAATAAGGAGTTAAATCTCTTGACCCTAAAGATAAAACGGTTTGGACAAAATCCCATTTTGCACTCCCCGTACGTATTTTAATACCTATTTTTGCGAAAGATTTTTTCAAGTATTCAATTTTTTTCTCAAGAATTTTAGTATCTTCACGTTTAGCAAACTGGAATGGTGTTTGCGCTTTAGGTACAAATGTTGAAAAAGCGGGAGTTAATATAAAACCTTTATTTTTTTGTTTAATTTTTCGGCATAAATCAACAAAAGCATCCAAATCCTGATAAGTTTCTCCGGGCAGCCCAATTATTCCGTATAATTTAAGTCCGTTAAACCCAAATTTAACCATTTTATCAACCACATTAAGAATATCGGTTTCCGATAAGTTTTTATTAATAATCTTCCGAAGTCTTTCACTGCCTGCTTCCACTGCAATGGTGGCGGTTTTTTGTCCGCAGCATCTTAACATTTCCAATGTTTTATCGGAAACAAAATCTGCCCTTAATGATGATACACTTACTTCTAAATCTTTGTGTATTTCAGCTTTTTTTATGATGTAAGAACATATATCATCAATTTGGGGATGAGCGCAGATTAAGGCACCTAAAAGCGCTATTTTATTTGTATATTTTAATCCTTCGTCTATTTTGGCAATAATTTTTTCATAAGGACAAAATCTTATAGGATTATTAATATAAGCAGTCATACAAAAAGCACAATTTCTGTTGCATCCACGTTCCACCTCAATTATATATGTATTAGGGAAAAAACTGTTTTGTGTAAGGATAGGAGTTGCAACACACTCTGTTAAAGAAGCCGAAACTTTTTTTATCGAGTTATCTGATTTAATAATGGATTCCGTATCCGATTTATTATTATGATTAGAGTGTTCATCTTTTAAATCCGGCATTTCAAAATTTTGCTCACATTCTTTATCATAAATTTTTTCAGAATATTTTAAAGACGGAATATAAACTCCTTCTATATGGGAAATACTTTTTAGCATTTCTTTTTTTGATTTCCCTTTATTTTGTTTTAAGAGTTCAAAAACTTGAGTAATATACGGTTCAGCATCACCAATCATAATAAAATCAAAGAAGGGAGCAAAAGGCTCGGGGTTAGCGGTTAAAACAGGACCGCCGCCATATATAAGAGGATAATCTTCTTTTCTTTCTTCAGCCAAAAAAGGAATATTATATTTTTCTAATACTTTTAAAATCCCTAAATAATCTAATTCAAAAGAAACTGAGAAAGAAAGAATATCAACATCTTCAGGTTTTAAAAAAGTTTTTTCAGTATCAGTAAAAATACGCTCGGCAAAGATACCGTCAATAGAGTCAATATGTTGAAAAACTGTTAAAAACCCCAAAGCCGACATCCCGAAATTATATACAGACGGAAATGCGCACCAAACATTTAATTTCGGAGTTTGTGTTTTATTTGCGGAATAAAGATATACTTCCTGCATTATTTATCTTCTTCTTTACTTTTATTAATAGTTTTCAAATAAAGTTCATCAAAAAGAGTTAATAATAAAGCGGCAATAGCCGGAGATAAAATAACACCCCAAACGCCAAGGAATTGAGCTGAAATTAAAAACGCAAATATAATAATTAACGGATGAAGATTTAAAAATTTTCCGAAAACCAAAGGTCTCACAAAATTATTAGAAACCCATTGAGCTGCAAGGTATACAAGAGCAGCAAGTATAACGGCAACCCAACTTATTTGACTTGCACATATTATACCCAATATAAAAGCTATGGTAGGCCCGACAATCGGAACAATATCCAATAACCCGGCAATTAATCCGAGTAAAATAGCATACGGAACTTTTATAATTAATAGACCGATTGCCGTAAAAATGGCAACAACGGACATAGAGAGTATTTGAGCTATAACATAACCGCCGACTTTTTTTTCAATATTTTCATATACTTCTTTAGCTCTCGGCTTCATTTTAGGCGGAAACATTATCAAAACAGAATCTTTTATCAGATTTTTTTCATTTATCATATAAAAAACAATTATTCCTAATGTTACCGTAACGGTAAGAGTTTCCATAATTGTTTTTGTAATATCAATAGATTTACCTACAATATCAGTTGCAACTTGTGATGAAGCACTTGTCACAGTATCTAAATTGATATAATGAATAAGGCTTTTTCCCATTATAACTTTACTGCTTAAAAAAGCTTCCGTTTTATTTATATATTCGGGAATATTCGATATAAGCTGCTGTATTTCCTGAATACTTATATTAATTATAGGAATCAAGAATAAAATTATAATAAGAATAGTACTTATTATAACTATTGTAGAAGCAAGTCCTCTTGAAATATATTTACCGGAACTGAGTTTATCAACGGCAGGATTTAATGCACAAGCCAATACAAACGACCCGAATGCCAATAATGCAATAGTATTAATTTGCATTATAAACCATATTAAAAATATTACTAATATGGTAAATAATATATTTTTCCAATTAAAATTATTATTCCAAAACATGATTCTCTCCTTAACGGAAAGATTATATCATGCTTTACTTTTAAAGTAATTATCTAATCAAATATATTATGCTAATAAATCATAGACATGTATACTTACACCTTTTTTTGTGTTGTCTGTATCAGAAAGCTTAAAATGGTTTTTATCAAAGTCAGTATAAAGAGCTTTTGGCTCTTGGGAATCATAAAGTTTAACACCTAATTCTTCTTGAATTTTTTGTAAAAGCCTAGAGGCAAATTTTTCATTAATAAGCTGAGCATTCAAATCAGGATTTTCTCTTAAAGTGTCAGAATATATCTTTAAATTATAATCTTGTTCCGGAGTTGTTTTAATTTCTTTTTGGATAATTTTTTCTCTGTTAACAGAGAATGGATCAGGTTCCCAAGATGTGATTACAGCTCTTCCTTTAAAAGCAGGTGAATTATTAATTTGCATTATTAAATCCTTTCCTTATTAACACTTATGACATAAATCCCCTGAAAATTATAAATTGCCCAAAAGAACAAAAAAAATTAAGAAATATTAACAGAAAAATATTGATAAAAAATAAATTCTTTAATAGAATTTAGACAAGGAGAGATGTCCGAGCGGTTTAAGGTGCAAATCTCGAAAATTTGTGCAGGGGCAACTCTGCCGAGGGTTCGAATCCCTCTCTCTCCGTTTTGTTCGTGTTTAAAAGCTGCGCTGTAAGCATTTTGCAAAGTTAAATTATATGTTGGGGTGAAACCCCCAACCTGCTCTTCGTATTAAAATGATAGTTTTATTACATATAATCCGCCGAATTCCATTCGTATAATCTTACAACTTGTCCTTCGTGCATATTTTTTTGCGACATATATTCATTTGATAAACCGATTTTGTGTCCGCAATGATTAAAATAACTAAAATCCATAAGAGGATTACTTTTTATAGGCAGTTTAGTTATATAACTAAGGGTATCAATAAAATCTTGAGCTTTTGAAGCAGGAATTTTCTTTCTTGAAACTTCCTTTTGCGGCAATAACCCGCTGCTGCACAAAGATATAATTTTATCTTCTTGTGTTGACGTATTATACGTAACCGAAGATTTAATATTAGGATTTAATTTAGAGTCTAATTTATATTCATTAATAGTTATTCTGCCCTTAAATGAACAACTTGGAATTGAATTTATTTTCATATTTTACCTTTCTGTACATCAATATAAAAAATAAAAAAATTTTTTTTGCTAACGGCTATAATATTTGATATATTAATTAAAGTTTAAATCAAACAAAGAGGAATAAAAATGAAATTTCATACAAAATACTTATGGTTTAATACACAAAAACACAGAGAATATATAAATATTACGGAGGAAGTAGAAGAGGCTTTAAAGGAAAGCGGAATAAAAGAAGGAATGATTTTAGTTAGTGCAATGCATATAACAGCGGGTATATATGTAAATGATGCGGAATCAGGTTTAATATCCGATATAGATAAATGGCTTGAAGAGCTTGCGCCGTATAATATAAATTATAATCACCACAGAACGGGAGAAACAAACGGTGACAGTCATTTAAAAAGTTTATTAACAGGTCATGAAGTAATAATTCCCGTGACAAACGGAGAATTAGATTTCGGCCCATGGCAGCAGGTATATTATGCAGAGTTTGACGGACAAAGAAGAAAACGGGTATTAATTAAGGTTATGGGGGAATAATGTATAAAATCGTAAAAACTGCCGTAACAAAAGAAAGTAATCAAATTAATTTATATGAAACTCAAAATAAGGATTATGAAAAAACAATATTAATAGTCGGAGTTTTTCACGGAGAAGAGCCTCAAGGCGAATATTTAATAAATAAGTATTTAAAAACCGATTTATCCGATATAAAAAACAAATTATTAATAATACCGTGTTTAAATCCTGACGGAAAGAAAAAGAACCAAAGACAAAATTCAAACAAAGTGGATTTAAACAGAAATTTTCCGACAAAGAATTGGGAAAAAACCGAAGAGAATGAGTATTTTGGCGGAAATTATCCCGCAAGTGAAATTGAAACAAAATTTATGACGGAAATTATAGAAAATAATAAAATAGATGCAATACTAAGTATCCATGCACCATTCAAGGTTGTAAATTATGACGGCCCCGCACAAGAATTAGCTGAAAAAATATCTGAAATAACGGGATATCCTGTACAAAAGGATATAGGATATCCTACCCCCGGAAGTTTCGGTAATTATGCGGGAGTAGAAAGAAATATTCCTATTATAACACTTGAATTACCGGAAAATGAAGATAATGAAGTTTTATGGCATACAAATAAAGAAGTATTTGAATTTCTGGCAAATAACTATTAATTAAAGATATTTTTTGTGTATAATTTTATTTGTTAAATTATCAAATGAGGTCTGTAATGGAAAAAATGAATTTAGTATCCGGAATGCGCTCAACAGGGAAATTACATCTTGGGCATTATATGGGTGTAATCACAAACTGGGTTAATCTTCAAGATGAATACAACTGTTTTTATTTTGTTGCAGACTGGCATGCATTAACAACAAAATATGATAACACTCAAACTCTAAGGCAGGATAAAATAGATGTAGTACTGGATTGGCTTGCATCAGGTATCAATCCTGAGAAATCAACAATATATTTTCAATCAAAAATATTACAGATAGCGGAATTGCATGTATTATTAAGCATGATAACGCCAAACAACTGGGTAGAGCGAGATCCTACATTAAAGGATATGGTAAAGATATTAAAAAATAAGGATGAAGACAGTAATATCCAATTAAATTACGGATTATTGGGATATCCGATATTAATGTCAGCAGACATAATGGCATTAAACGGCGCAATAGTACCCGTAGGAGTAGACCAGTTAGCGCATCTTGAAATAACAAGAGATATCGTAAGAAGATTTAATAATATATATAAAACCGATTTATTTAATGAACCCAAACCGAAATTAACTCAAATACCACTATTAATGGGAGTAGACGGACAGAAAATGGGTAAATCATATCATAACGATATAAAAATATCGGATGACGAAGAAACAACTTCAAAGAAGGTTATGCAGTGTATAACAGACAGAACCCGAGCAAGAAAAGATGACCCCGGACATCCTGACGGATGTGAAGTTGCATTTAATTATTATAAAATTTTTGCCGATGAACAAACAATACAAAACGTTGAGTGTGAATGCAGAGCGGGCAGACGGGGATGTGCTGATTGTAAGCGTCAATTGGGTAAAATTATTAATGAAAAATTTGCCCCGATAAGACAAAAACGGGAAGAATTATCAAAAGATATAAATACCGTGTATGATATTATCGAAGAAGGCAATAAAAAAGCAAGAACGGAAGCAGAAAAAACATTACAAAAGGTAAGGGACGTAATAAACATATAGAAAGAGCATATGTCAAGAAAAACAGAAGTATATGCGGGAGCATACGCAAGCGGAAAATCGGAAACAGCATTAAACAGAGCACTTCAATATGCAAGGGAAGGAAGAAAAATAACTCTTGTTGATTTGGATACCGTAGAGCCTGCATATACTTTAAGACCTATAGTAAAACCGTTAACCGAGGCAGGAATAAATGTAATTACACAAGAAGATGCATTCGGGCTGGGAGAAGCAGCAACCTATGTTACATCAAAGCAAATTAACTGTTTGTCGAATGAAGGAGATATTATAATCGATGTAGGATACGGAGCATCAGGTCTGGACATCTTGGATATTATTACCAATATTGATAAAGAAGAAAATCTGGAAATATATTTAGTTGTAAATACATCTAAATTTGAAACTTGCAACGAAGAGAATATTCTTGAGTATATAACATTTTCGGAAGGTTTGGAAAAACGTCAATGGAAGAAGTTTTCCGGATTTATAAGTAATACGCATTTCGGAAGTGAAACAACGAAAGAAGATGTAATAAGAGGATACAATATACTGAAAAATGTATCAAAAGAAGTAAACGTTCCGATACGTGCAATAGGTGCGGCAAATTTTCTCGAGGAAGAATTTGAGCAGCCTGTATATGACGGAGTACCGATATGGTTTTACGAACGCATGATGCCTAATGCACTTTGGTAGAAAGGTACACAATGACAAAAAAAGTTTTAACAATATTCGGAACAAGACCTGAAGCCATAAAGATGGCTCCTTTGGTAAAAGAGCTTGAAAATAGTTCATTGGAAAGTATAGTATGTGTAACGGCTCAGCACAGACAGATTTTAGACCAAGTATTAGATTTATTTAAAATAAAACCTGATTTTGACCTTAATATAATGAAAAATAATCAGAATTTATGGTCATTAACAAGTGAAGTATTATTAAAAACAAAAGAAGTAATAGAAGAAGTCAAACCGGATATAGTGTTAGTTCATGGTGATACAACAACATCAATGGCGGCTGCATTATCGGCATTCTATGCAAAAGTACCGTCGGGACATGTTGAAGCAGGACTGAGGACATTTAATAAATACTACCCGTTTCCGGAAGAAATAAACCGTGTATTTACAGATGCGGTATCAAGCTTTCATTTTGCACCGACAGATAAATCCGTAGATAACCTTATTAAATCTCAAGTACCGAAAGAACATATATACAAAACCGGAAATACGGTTATTGATGCACTTTTATATACCGTAGAAAATCATAAAGAAGAAGTTGAAGGTTTGAATCTTAATCCGAATTTAAAAACAATATTATTAACGTCGCATAGGCGTGAAAATTTTGGAGAGCCTATAAGAGAAATATGTAAAGCAATAACAGAGCTTACTAATAAAAATAAAGATATAGAAGTGGTTTATCCCGTACATCCTAATCCGAATGTAAAAGAGCCGGTATATGAATTATTGAATAATAAGGAAAGAATCCATTTAATAAATCCTTTAGAATACGCTCAGTTTTGTACATTAATGAAAAAATCACATATAATATTAACCGATTCGGGAGGAGTACAAGAGGAGGCACCGTCATTAGGCAAGCCTGTTTTAGTATTGCGTGATACGACAGAACGTCCTGAAGCGGTTGAATACGGTACAGTAAAACTTACAGGTACAAAGAAAGAAAATATTATTTCCGATGTTCAAATGCTTTTAGATAATGATGCGGAATATAAAAAAATGTCGGAATCAATAAATCCGTACGGTGACGGTTATGCATCAAAACGCATTGTTGATATCCTTATAAATAAGCTTTAATTAAAACTTTTTTATTATTTTTTCTGCCAAAATGGGGGATAAATTAATCTAAACTTTTGTATATTTTTTATAAATAAGAAAGGAGCATAAAATGCTATACAAAAGTTTAGAAATAGATGAATTAATTAATACAAAGGATGTAGAGCGTGAAATTGTTGATTTAATGGAAAATAACGGTTCACATTTAAAATTAATATCATTAAAAAAACATCAAGTTATAGACCCGCATATGTCACATACAAATGTATGTATATATGTTGCGGAAGGAGAAATAGAACTAACTTTCAGTGCAATAGATAATTGTACATGTTCAGCCTGCGGTTGTGAAATGCCGGAAACTCCCGATGATGAAGAAAAAAAATATAAAATCAAGAAAAATCAATTATTCTTATTTGAAAAAAATGTTATGCATTCAATAAAAGCACTTAAAGATTCCTTATTTCTGGTAGTGAAAATATAAAAATATTTATAAATATTTATAAATTCATATTTGTAAAAAAGACTGCTATAAGCAGTCTTTTTGTTGAAAAATTTTATTAATTCAGATTATAATATAAAAATCAAGGAGTCCGGAATTTATGAAAAAGATTTTAATTATAATAGTATCAATGCTGTTTATTTTTTCATCCAAAGTATATGCCGTACAGGAAGCACAAATTATTCTTAATGATATGAATATACAAAACAGAATATCCGAAATAGGATTAAAACTGTTAAATGCCAATAAAATAGATAAAAGAATAGTATTTGCATATACGAAAGATGATAAACTGATAAAAGGGGAGCCGTCATTAACAAAACGGCAGATAGTAATATATAAAGAGGGACTCAAATATGTGACCGACGATAATGAACTGGCGGGAATGCTTTCACGTGAGATATGTAAAGCACTTGAATCATACTTAGGGCCTGTGAGAGGATTTGTCGGTTCCGCCCAAATTAAAGCAGCACCAAAGAAATATGAAATATTTTTTGATAAACGTGCCGTAGATTTAATGGTTATGGCAGGTTATAACCCAATCGGCTTAATTACGTACATTAATAAATCTGCACCTCAAAAAAGATATGATATTTTTTCATCCCATAATCTTACATCCAAACGATTGGCATATATTTATGAGTATATTTATACTAAATACCCTATATTTTTAAAAGAAAATGAATATATAAATACACAGGCATATCAAAATTTTCTTTTAACATCTATGGAAAACAGAAAAAAATTTCAGGATAAAACAGAAAAAGGATATAAAAACGAGTTAAAATATGAATAAGTTATCTAATCAGACATACTACATTGAAGCATGTTCATTATTTAGAAATTTTCTTAAATATTTTTATTTAATGATAATTTTTTTGTTTTTAAGCATCAATTCAGCAAATGCAATACTTCAGGAAGATACGTTTATAAATGAATCATTAAAAGAAGTTAATTGCACAATTCCCGAAACAAATTTAAATTACAATTATGAATCTACCGAAAGTATACCTGTAAAACTTCAAATTACAGATAAAATTTCGACAAAAAAGAACGGGGTATATGACGGAAAAATACTTCAATTTAAAGTAAGAGAAGATGTTTTTTATAATAATGAAATAATATTAAAAAGAGGTCAAATAATAAATGCCAAAGTCGGTACATATTTAACAAGAGGTATGAACGGAATACCCGCCGCAATAATTATAGATAATTTTGAAATCCCCGGAATTGATAACAGGCAAGTAAAAGGAACTTATATAAAAAAAGGGTTAAATCTGACATTATTTGTTCTTCCATTAAAATGGGCATTAACTTTTTTACCTCCGACAGGTTCTTTTACAAATTTAATATTTGGCGGTAATGCTTCAATCTCACCAAAAGATAGAATTTTAATATATTATTATCCGAATTGGCATTCATAATTAATTCTTTTTTTATTGACTTCGTTGTTCTTTGGTAAGTTAATAAATATATAACGAATCAAGGAGACAAATAGTGGAGCAAATTATTAAACAAATACTTTCGGCACATATTACAAAAATAAATTTATTTGTAGTCGGAAGAGTTTTTCTGGAAATATTACTGTTTTTTGTAGTATTAAGACTGGTAAATAAAGCATTTATATTATTTTTTGAAAAAATAGTTTCAAAAATAAATGACGAAGAAGTAAGAAAACAGTATAGAACACTAAGGCAATTAGGTACGTATATAATAGACATACTTATAATACTGTTTTTTGCGACAAACATATTAGAGAGTCTTGGTATAGATATGAAACCGATATTGGCAACAGCCGGAGTAGTCGGTGTAGCGGTCGGCTTCGGAGGTAAAAAAATCGTAGAGGATATTTTTACGGGATTATCAATAATATTATCAGGTCAGCTAAGACTGGGTGATTTTGTTACGGTTAATAATTCAACCGGCACGGTTGAAAAAATCACTTTAACAATGATTGTAATAAGAACTTTTAACGGGGATGTTCATTATTTAAGAAACGGACAAATAGATACGATTATTAACCAGACAAAAGATTACTCATTCCCCGTATTTAAGGTAGGTGTAGCATATAAATCCGATATCACTCATGTAATAAATGTATTAAATCAGTTAGGTAAAGAATTAAGAGATAATCCCGAATACGGTAAATACGTATTATCGGATATAGAAGTATGCGGATTAAATACATTTAATGATTCTTCATTGGAAATACTATACAGAATAAAAACAACACCGCATGAACAATGGATGATAAGACGTAAATTTAATCAAATGGTAAAAGAACGGTTTGAACAAGAAGGAATCGAGATACCATTCCCTCAAGTAGTTATACATGAAGAAGCAAAATAAATTATGGATAAAGAGAATATAGTTGAGAATGCGGAATTAAAAGTAAAAAAATACTTTGAATACGTTGATAAAGTAAAAGAATATAATCAGGAAAAAGTATTAAAAGCATTTTATGATAATAAAATAGGACTGGAACATTTTGCAAGCGTATCCGGATACGGGCATGACGATATGGGAAGAGAAGCTTTGGATAAAGTTTATGCACAGGTATTCAAGGCGGAAAAAGCAATAGTAAGGAATCATTTTGTATCAGGAACTCATACTCTTGCGTGTGTTTTATTCGGAAACTTAAGGTACGGAGAAAAGTTAGTTTCCGTGGCGGGTGCTCCTTATGACACAATGGAAGAAGTTATAGGAAAAAGAGGGGATATAAGAGCATCATTAATCGGGCATGGAGTTAAGTATGACGAAGTACCGTTATTAAATGATAGTGAAGTTGATTTGGAAGGAATAAAGAATAAAATAGATTCTTCCGTAAATATGGTATTAATTCAGCGTTCAAGAGGATATTCACTGCGAAAATCAATAAACATAGAAACAATAAAGAAGATAACTGAAATAGTAAAGAAAAAGAATCCTAAATGTATATGCTTTGTAGATAATTGTTACGGAGAATTTACGCAGAAGGAAGAACCGTTAGAAGCAGGAGCGGATATAATAGCCGGGTCATTAATAAAGAATCCCGGAGGCGGAATAGTAGAAGCCGGAGGATATATAGCAGGGAAAGAAGAATATGTGAATCAGGCGGCATACAGATTAACAGCTCCCGGAATAGGCTCGGAAGGCGGAGCAATGCTCAATCAATTAAGATTAATATTTCAAGGATTATTTATGGCGCCTTCAGTAGTGTCAGAAGCAGTAAAAGGTGCAATACTTGCATCTCAGGTTTTTGAAGATATCGGCTTCATATCAACTCCAAAACCCGATGAAATAAGAACAGATATAATTCAAACAATAAAATTTTCAAAACCCGAACCCTTATTGGAATTTTGCAAAACATTACAAATGTATTCACCCGTAGAATCATACCTAACTCCGATACCTGATGAAGTACCCGGATATGATAATAAATTAATAATGGCAGGCGGCTCATTTATAGAAGGGTCAACCATAGAGCTTTCTGCTGACGGGCCATTACGAGAACCGTATGCGGCATATATGCAGGGCGGATTAAATTATGCTCACGTTAAAATAGCACTAAAAGGCATTGTCAAAAGGCTTGTTTAACTTTCTTGACTCTAAGGTATTTAAAGGCTAAAATAATTAAGACGAAATCTTTAAAGGGGTTGTATGAAAGAATTTGAAACTGATTATATAAAAAAATTAATTGATATAATGAATAATAACGAACTAACCGAAATTAAACTTCAAGACGGTGAAAATTCACTTGTTATTAAAGGAAGCGGATATAAACCGGTAATAAAACAAAATAATGAAGAAATTATTTTACCGGAAGAAACAGAAGTTCAGGAAAAACAAGAAAAAGAAGAAGAGAAAAAGAACCTTGTACCTATTATTTCAAATATGATAGGTTTATATTATTCAAAGCCTTCACCAAAAGATGCACCGTTTGTACAAGTGGGTGATGAAATAAAAGAAGGTCAAGTCATTTGTATCATAGAAACAATAAAATTAGTAAATAAAATTACCTCCGAAGTATCAGGGAAAGTAGCTGAAATATGTATAGAGGACGGTAAACCCGTAGAATACGGACAAGTCATAATGTATATAGAAAAAAATAACGGATAGGGAATATGTTTAAAAAAGTATTAATAGCAAACAGAGGGGAAGTTGCACTAAGAATAATAAGAGCATGCCGGGAAATAGGGATACCGACGGTATCAGTGTATTCACAGGCTGATGCAAATTCACTTCATGTAAGTTTGGCAACAGAAGCGTATTGTATAGGGGGAAATGAAAGTTCAAAAAGTTATTTAAATATTCCCGCAATAATATCTGCAGCATTAATATCAGGAGCGGATGCAATACATCCCGGATACGGATTTATGTCAGAACGTGCGGATTTCGCAGAAATATGCAAAGAACATAATATAACCTTTATAGGGCCGTCACCCGAATCAATGCAATTAATGGGGGATAAAGCTACCGCAAGAAAGACAATGATGTCAAAAAATGTACCCATAACCCCCGGAACAGGAATAATAACTGATATAGAATCAGCAAAAAAATCAGCTGAGGAGTTTGGATACCCCGTAATAGTAAAAGCAACGGCAGGCGGCGGCGGAAAAGGAATGAGAGTTGCCAATAATCCTGAAGAATTGGAACAAAATATTTCACTTTGCAGACAAGAAGCTGAAAAATTTTTCGGGAATCCTGATGTATATATGGAAAAATACCTTGTAAATCCAAGACATATAGAAGTTCAAATTATTGCGGATAAATTCGGAAACGTAGTACATTTGGGAGAAAGAGATTGTTCTATCCAAAGACGTCACCAAAAGCTTATAGAAGAAGCTCCCTCGCCGGCTGTTGATGAAGAAACAAGAAAAAAACTGGGAGATGCAGCTATCCAAGCCGCGAAGGCAGCAAATTATGAAGGGGTCGGAACTATTGAATTTCTTTTAGATAAAGATAAAAACTTCTACTTCATGGAGATGAATACAAGACTTCAGGTTGAACACGGTATTACCGAAATGATTTCAAGTGTTGATATCGTCAGAGAACAAATAAATATAGCGGCAGGTAATAAATTATCATTCAGTCAGGATGATATAAAATTAAAAGGCCACGCAATAGAATGCAGAATAAATGCAGAAGATCCCGACAGAAACTTCCTTCCCGCACCCGGAGAAATAAACGGTTATATACCGCCCGGCGGATTCGGAGTAAGAGTTGATTCTCATGTCTATTCGGGATATAAAATTCCTCCGTATTATGATTCTCTGATAAGCAAGCTAATGTGCTGGGCGCCGACAAGAGAAGAGTGCAGAAGAAGAATGTACAGAGCACTTAAAGAATATGTTATTACCGGAGTTAAAACTACACTTCCTTTTTATCAGGATTTAATAGAAGATGAAGTTTTTATCAGCGGTAATTTTGATACGGGTTTTATGAATAATTATAAAAAATAAGAGGGTAAAACAACCCTCTTTATTATTTAAGGGAGCCAATTATGAGTGAAGCAGCAAAACCAAAAAAAGAAATGTTAAATTATATAAATGTTTTCAGGGGATTGGCCATATTGCTTATAATCGCAGGTCATACAATGCAAATAGGCGCAAAAGGAAGTCTTTTAAATAATATTTCTTTTGAAATATTTGCAGGAGGTACTGCTCTTTTTATTTTTATTTCCGGATTCTTATTTCAACACCTTTCTTATAAATTTGAATACAAAGATTACATGTTAAAAAAATGGAAAAACGTTATAATTCCTTATATTATAACTTCCGTTCCCGGAATAATTTTATGTTTAACCATTCCTTTAATATATAAAAATCCATTTGACGGACTTAACCCTATTTTACAAACAGGAATATTTCTTACTACGGGAAGAGTACATAATGTTCCCGTATGGTTTATTCCGATGATTATTATTTTCTTTATTTTAAGTTATTTTCTGCTCTTTTTAGAAAAAAAGAATATTCTGTATAAACTCTTGCCAATACTATTTCTCATAACAATATTTATTCCCAGAATGGATATAGAACCTGAATACGTTGTTAATATGGATTATTTACATAAATATTTGGAGTATTTAAAGTATATTTTATCAAGCTTTTGCCACTTTGCTTCCATGTATGTATTCGGAATGTACTTATCAAAATATAAAGAAAAGATTGATTCCATTTATAATCAAAGATGGCTGTACATTATTCTCATGCTCTTAACTTCGTGTATAGATGTATTTATAAACAATGAAACGGATATAGTAAACGGAACGGTTTCTAAAATTTTTCTTACACTGATTATTTTAGGCTATTTAAAACACTATGATGAAAAAATAAAAAGCATGGTAAAACTAAATCACTGGCTTGACGTAACTGCAAAATACAGCTTCGGGCTTTTCTTTGTACACTGGTATTTTGTATTCCTGTTTAATTATTTGTTTTCTGTTCCGAGAGTATTACCAATAGACAGTATTAAACATTTATTTACATCATTAGCCGTTGCATCCGGCAGATATATATTTGTCTTTACATTTAGCTTTTTAACTTTATTTATTATTAAATACATATTAACCAAACTAAATGTTAAAAATACCAGAATGATAACGGGAGTTTAAATTCCTAAAGAAATGATTCTTAATTTTGGAATAATCAGATTATCCCAAAATTTATCAGAATAACTCAATATCCCCCAATTGGGTATATCCTATCAGGTAAGTATTATTTCGAAAAAATCAGTATACAGGATAATATATTTTTAATGCTGATTTATAATATTCTGGACAGGGAGGGGAATTTACCGTGATAACAAAAAGTAAATGTATAAATATTAAATTTGAGGATTTTATTCACACAGAACAAGGGGAGAACATATTTGACAAGACAGAGCGTGTAAATGAGGTATTATCAAGCCCTGTATTAACCGGAAACGAAGGTTTAGGAATGCAAATAATGCACGAAGTCAGACCTGTATCAATAATAAAAGAAAAAGACGGTAAAGAACATAACGTTATAATGCTGGGTTCAAATTCATACTTAAATTTATCAACCCACCCTCAAGTTAAAGAAGGAGCAAGAAAAGCACTTGAAAAGTACGGATACGGAATGGGTGCGGTTTCAAATTATGCTGGAATAACTCAACTGCACAGAGAACTTGAACTGAGAATAGCTGAATTTTATAATACTGAAGATTGTATTGTATTTCCAAGCGGATACGGAACAAATGTAGGAGTTATTTCGGCACTGTGTAATAAAGGTGATGTCATAATAAACGACAGTGCAAACCATGCATCAATATTTGACGGCTGCAGACTCTCAGGAGCCGATATAAAAATATATCCTCACGGGGATATGAAGTATTTGGAAAAAATCCTCTCAAGAATACCAAAAGAACAAACGGGAAGATTAATAATAACAGACGGCGTATTCTCAATGGACGGTGATTTGGCAAAATTAGATAAAATAAAAGAATTAGCCGATTACTATAACTGCGGGATAATGGTAGATGATGCGCACGGAATAGGAGTTGTAGGCGAAACAGGCAGAGGAAGCGCACAATATTACAAACTTTTGGGTAAAATAGATTTAAACGTGGGCATGCTCTCTAAAAGCCCCGGAGGGTTAGGAGGCTACTGTGCATCCACAAAAAATATAGTCCAATATTTAAGACTGTATGCAAGAAGCTATTTTTTCTCAACGGCACTACCGGCACCTATTGCGGGAGGATTAAACGAAGTATTTAAGCTCCTTATTAATGATAATGCAGGAAGAACAAAATTAATAGAAAATACGGAATATTTAAAACAAAAATTATTTGAAAACGGATTTGACATAGGATGCTCTCAAAGTGCCATAGTACCTGTTATGATTTATGATGAACAAATTTTATTTAAACTTTATAATGAATTGAGATATGCAGGTGTATATGTAAATATAGTAACTTATCCGGCAGTAAGAAGAAAAGAATGCAGATTAAGATTGTGCATGATGAAGGATTTAACAAAAGAACAAATTGATAAAGCGGTAAATATAATCAGCGAAAAAGGGAAAAAATACGGCATAATTTAACAGTTAAATATATTAAAAAAACTTAATAATAATTTTACTGCACTTGACAAGTTTTTAATATATGTCATAATAATAATGTAAGATTTAAGTGTAAGCAAAACACTAAATGAAACATTACAACCCCGCACACATATAAACTCCTAAATAATAAACACAAAAGAGACCATTAGGATGCAGAAATAGACCACTCAAAAGGTGGCTTTTTTTTATGCATTTTTTGTTTTTTTTAAAAAAATTTAGCTTTTTGATAAAAATTCGGTATAAATTTTACAAATTTTTTAATTTTAAGTGTTATTTTTACAACTTTTATATATAAAAATAAAAAATTCTCCCTTTATAAAGGGAGAATTAAAAAACAGAATAAAATTCAATTATAAATTAAACCTGAACATCGGCTTTATAGGGTCAGCATAACATTCGTCATATTGAGCACTTGAACCACCGGGACACACACTTATTACGTTAATACCGTCGCAATAGTCAGGATAAAACTCTCTTTCCTGTTGGGCTGATAGACAAAACATTGTTTTATAAGAGCTTACCGTGCCTCTTTGAGCATTACCAACACCACCATTATTTGCAAGTGCTTTAACTACATATTGACAGTTCTTTTGAACCGCTCTGTCTTCTTGCAAATTAGCACCGGAACTTGTTAAACATAACGTATTCAATGGTACGGAATTGTCAGGTTCATCATGTATATTCGGGGATGTCGAATAAGAATATGCTTTCACTCTTGAATTAAGGTAATTAACATATTTTCCATCTATATATTTATTATCAGCAGCAACTCCAAGCGGGAATATAACACCATTATCCAACAACATAAATGTAACAATATCAGGCAGCATGTTAGCATTATTACCGTCATTCTCTTCAGAACTTGGACTTAATAAATTAGGACCTCTTCTGCCATTTAAATCTATTGCAATAAGCCTAAAACCAAAAGGACTAATATCACTATTTACAGCTCTTCTACTAAAATAATACCTCTGGCCGTTTGTCGCAGTAAAATTCGGACTATCAGGGTTTAAATCAGTTATGTACGGTACACTATCTCTGTATCCTACATTTCTTAAGGTATTACAATTAACTCCGCCGGCAGTGTTAGCCATAGCTGCTACACGCTTACAAAAGTTAAAACTACCACTTTCACTTTCATCTGTTACATGAAATGAATTAGCACATAGAGGTATGTTTGTGCCTGGTTGCAAGCTTGCTTCAGGAACTGTTGAGCCATCATAATCCGGTTTAATAATTCCTAAGGACCATTCACCTTCTGAAATAGTTGGACTACTCACTTTAGACATAGGCACATAATAACACTTACTTACTATAAAATCCTCTGAACTATCATGAGTGTGACCATTATTCTCAGTGAGCGGAGCTTCAGAGTTTATTTCCCACATCGACCTTACTATTGTTTTCATATTTTTCATGGCAAAGTAAGTCAAAGTTGTATATGAGCCTGTAGCTGATTTTATAGCTTTAACGGCTACAGTCATTATAAGACCGATAACAACGAAGCAGACCATTAATTCTATCATTGTAAAAGCAGGTTTAAATCTTTTCATACAATATATCCTTTAATTTGTTTATACATTCTTCATATGTTTGTAATTCCATTATATCATTTTTCTTTATAATGTCTTTAGAAATATTCAATATTGATTTATTTTCTTTTATTGCAAAAACCCTTATATTTTTTTCCAAAGCGTCCAGAACTATTGAAGAGCCTAATGCATTATAAGGCATAATTAAAGCTTTAATATGGCTTACATTAATGTATTGTTCCACATTTTTATATGAAAATAACGGGGAATTTTTAAGAGCGAATAATAAACAAGGAAGAAAAGTCGGAGTAATGTATTCAGCGGCAGCTCTTGGGTCAACTATATTTTTATCAATATCAATATTTTCAAAAGCGGGAGCATGAACACACATAATACCCAATTCTTTAGTCAGATAATGGGAAACAACCGCTTCAACACCGCCGATAATATCCACACCTTGACCAAATTTATAGTTATCTTCAGGCGGTTCATCAAATTTTAAAACAACCGCTATAGCATTCACTCCTTTATCTGATAATTTTTTTCCCGCATCTAAAATTGTTTTATTATTAACAACACAACCGGAAGAATTTCCGCTGCTCAATTTAAAAAATTCAACCTTAACCTCTTCATCAGTTATAACGTAATCTATAACATTTATTCCGTAAACTGTTTTCATTGCATTAATTGTATTTATATGAACATTCAAAACACCTTGAGAAATAGATTTATCAAAAATAACACCTATTTTATTATTTTGAGAAGGAATTAAACCCAAATTTCCTTTAAATAACTGATTTAAAACAAATCCTTCGGTATAGATTATCCCGTTTGTAACACCGGAAAAGCAAGCCGCATTAACAACATTCGGATTTACAATAACGTTAAAATCTTTAGTAAACATTTTTGCGCTCAAAGAGGCATCACCAGCATATCCGCCTATAGAAGCACCTATACCCGTAGGAACAACAAAGGCAATTAAGGGTTTTGTTTCATCATAGTTCAACATATTCATTTGCCTTTAAAGGAATACAAGCCTGACCTTGCGATTCGATTAAATCTTTAAATTCCTGAATATTAACTTTAATATTATCAAAAGTATTGTAATGCATAGGTATAACCTCTTTAGCCATAAGCATTTTAGCGGCAACGGCGGCTTGAGGAATATCCATGGTATAAAATCCGCCGACGGGAAGCAAAGCATAATAAGGTTTATAAAGTTCACCTATTAAAGTAAATTCAGACATTAAACCCGTATCTCCGGCATGATAAACTGTTGTTCCGTCTATATCGAACAATAATCCGCAAGCAAGTCCGCCATAAGGGAGTTCACTGTTAGAACTTGAATGTAAAGCGTTAAAGAATCTGACACTGCCCCAATCGAAATCAAGTTTTGCGCCGATATTAACTCCTATTGCTTTTGCGCCTTTTGAAGCACAATAATTTGCAAGTTCAACAACGGTTATTATGGGTATATTTTTTGACTTAGATATTTCAACAGCATCACCCAAGTGGTCAAAATGAGCATGCGTAACAAATATGTGTGTTATGTTGTGAGATTTATAATCAAATTTTGCCAATGGATTATTTTTTAAAAACGGGTCAATTAATATACCGTAATTGTCATTTTCAAGATAAAAAGCGCTATGTCCCAAGTAAGTAAGTTTTCTCATAATAAATCCTTTATAAATACCGTATTTAAGATTGTATCAAATTTTAATAAAAATTCAAATAAAACTAGCCGAAGAAGAAACCTGCAACAATAACCGACATAACTATCCCTATAAAATCAGCGAACAAACCCGTTAAAAGTGCATAACGATATTTTTTGATACCGACTGCGCCGAAATAAACTGTTAATACATAGAAAGTAGTTTCACTGCTGCCCATCATAACAGCGGCAAGTTTTGATGTATAGGAATTAATATCGTTATTGGAAACAATATCCGAAAAGACTCCGAGAGCCGCACTGCCTGATAATGAACGTACAATAGCCAAAGGCAAGATATCAGAAGGAAAACGGATTTTAACCAACAAACCGGACATTATTCCCGATAAAGCTTCTATAGCGCCTGAGGCTCTAAGCATAGATACAGCAACAATAATTGCAACGAGATAGGGAATAATATTAAAGCTGACTTTAATACCGTCTTTTGCACCTTCAATAAAAGCTTCATAAACGGGTATTTTCCGTATTATTGCGAAAGTTAAAATAAACAGAATTATTAATGGGAGCGCCCAAAGTGATATTAGATTAACAATCTCTTTAATTATCATAGTTTACCTCGCTAGGTTTTTGAGGCGGGAAAATCTTTTGAAAAATTTTAGAGATAATAATGGCGCAAATAAAAGAAAAAGAAGTAACAATCAACACGGGGAAAATAATTTCAGTAGGATTTTCAGCCCCCGCAGCCGCCAGAATAGCGATAACCGAAGCAGGTATTAGCTGAAATCCGGCAGTATTCATAGCTAAGAGAGTACACATAGAGTTTGATGCACTTTCTTTGTCAATATTAATCTTTTGCATACCTTCCATAGCTTTAATTCCCATAGGAGTAGCAGCATTAGCCAATCCAAGAGCATTGGCGGAAAAATTCATGGCTACATCCCCAATAATAGGACTATCCTTAGGAATTTCGGGAAAAATTAACTTAGCAGCCGGTTTTAAAATTTTAGATAAAATTTCAACAATTCCGGATTTCTCGGCAATTTTCATTATCCCAAGCCAAAAAGTCATAATACCGAGTAAAGTCAATACTATTTTAACAGCAAGTTCAGTACCTGAAAATACAGCATTAGCAACTTCATTAAGCCTTCCGTTTATCGCTCCGAATATTATAGAAATAACTATTAAAAAATACCAAATATAATTCATAAATTTATTTTATTTGATTATAGTTAAAAAATCAAAATATTAAATATTGACGAAAAAACTTTATCATATAATAATTAATAAAGAAATAACGGAATCACTTTAAGTACGATAAATAATTTAAAGGAGAGGTGGTTCGAGTTTAACAAGAACTTTCCGCCACAATGTGTTTTTGTATGATTGACATTTTAATATTTTATACTCGTGTCGTAGTGGCGGAATTGGTATACGCGCACGTTTGAGGGGCGTGTGGATTTTCCTTGCGGGTTCAAGTCCCGCCTACGACAGTTTTTTTCTACAGAAAAAAACTAAAAATTTTACCTTTATATATTAAGCAGGACTTTCACCGTATTGTTTGCTCAATATTATTCGCAAACAATAGGGTTCAGCTTCGCATACTTCTCCCGTACGGCATTTAATTCAAAAACTTTTAATAAAAGAAGATAAATGCTTATTGAATATTATGCTATAATAATTCTATGGCAAAGGATTTAGAAGAAAATTTAGTAAAATTATTCAGTTCAAATCGTTTGAATTCTTATAAATATGACAATAATGATACCTATTCTATTGTTCTTGAAAGATATTTATACAATATTGAGTTATCAAAATCTTTGTATCCTTTATTATCTTTTCTTGAAATATCTTTGCGTAATAGAATAAATCAAGCTATTGAAACAGTTATACAACAGGACTGGTTATTGAAAGAACATAATCAACAGAATATTTTGTTTCCAAATGAATATAAGAAATTACTTGAAGCTAAACAAAAACTTATGAATAAAGGACATAAAAATATCGGTAAGGATGATTTAATAGCTGAATTATCATTGGGCTTTTGGATTCATCTGTGTACAAAAAAATATAAAACAGTACTGTGGCATAAGCCGTGTTTTTTTAGGATAGTATTTGCCGATTATCCCAACTTTTCAGAATTTGATAAACTTAGTAAAATATTTCCTATCTTGCAGCTTATGCTGAAATTAAGAAACAGAGTATTTCACCACGAAATAATTATAAATCATCCTTATGGAATATATAATTGCTATATGGATTTAAGAAAGCTTTTAAGCTATATATCTAAGGATAGTATACAGTACCTTGATAAGATTTGCGACTTCAAAGAAGTTATAACAAAGCAAAAACCTCAGTAACTCAACTTAATGGAAGTCATCTGAGGTTGTACACTATTATTATATCCTACAAATAAATATTTGTGAAGTGTCTAGCCTTATTTTGTTACATGGAATTAACTCTTTTCAAGTTTTATAGTTTAAAAAAGAATAACAATATATAATATGGTGCCACTCTCTAAGCCTAATGTTAAACGTATATTGTAATAAACTTGTGTTGATTTTTTTATTGTGTCGATAATATTGATATAAAGTTCCAAAGTCGGGAGATTATCGACAGTTTTTTTATTTTTATTATATTTAATATATAATAATTTAAAGTTTACTAATAAAGATTTACTAAATGAATAATATATCTAAAAAATTACAGAGATATAGAATATTTTTTTGTTATTTATATTTTGCAACAGCAATAATATTTTATATATTAATCAAATTTGTCACGCAATATACGTGGCTGACCTCCGGTGAAATGTGGGCAGAATCAGTAAATTATTATTATAACTCCATCTCAGGTTCATTTTACAAAATATTATTTTCTACAGATTTTGTTTATTGGGCATTCTTTCAAAGAATAATTGCTTATTTAGGGGTATTATTCAGAATACCCGTTGAATATATACCATATTATTATAATGCTTGTGCATTAATATTTCCGGGATTATTCGTTGCACCGTTCTGCCTTCCTCTGTTCAGAAGAATTATTCCCAATGATATTTTCAGATTTATAATATGTATTTCATTATTATGTCTTAGTGATTTTGAAACTTCCGCTTTTATTAGTTTTACGTATTATTCAATATTTTTTATTACTATAGTATCCATTCTTGCATTTGTGAAAGGAAAATATAGTGATATACCTGCCTGGAGCTGGGTTATACCAATACTTATTATTAACAAACCTTCCCATCTTATTCTCATTCCGTTAATGATACTTTTTGCTTTCTACTCAAATAAAAGATTTAAACATATAACTGCTGTTTCATGCGTATTGGCTGCTGCACAAGTTGTAAGAATACTATTAAGCATGGAATCTTTACATAAAAATAGTAATTTGAGTTTATTCGAAAAATGCTACTATGGTTTGATTGAATTTTTTAAAAATTTACCGTTAATGTTAACCGGAGATTTATATCATCTGCACACAGTAGAAGAATATATAATTACAGGCTCTATAATCTTTATTGTTATAAGCATAATTATCTACGTATTATACAAAAAATCCAATAAAAAATCGTTTGGACTATGCTTTTCCGGTATATGGTTAACCTTATGTAATATAATAATGTTATGGATTTCTCAATACGGAGAATACGAGAATAAACTAATTTTGCATATGACCAGATATATGTTTGTTGACTTAATGGGATTCATGTTAGTTTTAATAGGCATATGTGCAGTTATAGAAAAAAAATATAAGAATTTAGGAATGATTATTTATGTAGTATGGTTTGTATTTTCAGGCTGGTTAATAACCGGAATTAAAAACAGCATAACACCTGTATTTCCCCATTTCGGTAATTCAAAATGGCAAAAATTAAAAGATGCATTAAAGTATGACAATCGATACAGATATTGTATTCCTATTGACCCTGATATGTGGGCTTATGAAAAAGATAAATGTATAATAATTAATCAATTTTACAATATATCTCCATCAAATGAATTTATTGATGCCGATAACAGGAAATATAAAGTAAAATTGGAAAAATTAAATACTCTAAAATTAAGTTATTTTCTAATTGTTTTACATCCCATAGAGGATAACAATATAACAGGAAAAGCATTTTTAACATATAAAAACGGTGAAACTGCAGAAATAGAATCGACTGAAAAAATAAACAGTTATATAGGAACAATGATTTTTCAAGTACCTGATAAAGATGAAATAATAGATTCCATCAGTTTTCAATTTGATAAACCGGTAAAAATTTATATAAATAAAGAAATAAAATTCCCCGTCTCAAAATGGTTAGGTGTAAGTAAAGAAATAAATTAAAATCTGAAATAAATAAACGGATTATAAGTATCAGATGCTATTGCCGAAGCGGACAAGAAAAATAATAAAATAAGCCAAATATTTATTAATATTTTTGTATATTTATTTTTTACCTCTAATATATTTTTGAATACAGGCATGCAGCATATTATTGAAGCAATAAATATTATTAATCCCCAGTTATTAACATAATAAGATAATGAATATAAAAATTCTTTTTCGTTAAGCGTTAATAAACCAAACATATTCATTAAATATTTAAAGGCATAATCAATATTATAAGCCCTAAAAATAACCCATCCGATAATAAAAATAAATATGCAATATATATGTCTGATTAGGTTTACCCATAAAGAATGTTTTTTTAAATCAAACTCTTTAATATTAAATATTTTTTCAATAATAATAAAAATGCCATGCCAGATACCCCATAAAACAAAAGTCCATTTAGCTCCGTGCCAAAAACCGGTAAGAATAAAAACGAAACCAAGATTTCTGACAGTTGTTAACATACCGTTTTTATTTCCTCCGAGAGGAATATATACATAGCGTTTGAACCAGGTAGATAACGATATATGCCACCTGTGCCAAAATTCGGTAACAGATTTTGAAATATACGGATAATTGAAATTTTCCATAAATCTAAAACCGAAAATCAAACCTAAACCTATAGCCATATCGGAATATCCGGAGAAATCAAAATAAAGCTGAAAAGTGTAAGCAAATGAACCAATCCAAGCTACTAAATGAGAAAAATTATGAGGATTTTGAATAAAAATCTTATCGGCTATTAGTCCCATGGTATTTGCTATGAGCATTTTTTTGGACAGTCCGATAATAAATCTTTTAACTCCCAAACAAACTTTATCAAAATTAACTTCTCTGGAATCAATTTGTTCTGATATATCATGATATTTAACAATCGGCCCCGCTATAAGCTGCGGAAATAAACATATATATAGCGCTAACTTATATATATCTCTTTGCGCTTTTACTTCTCCTCTATAAACGTCAATTACATATGAAATTGCCTGAAAAGTATAAAAAGATATTCCAAGCGGCATTATTATAAATAATGTATCTATTTGTAAATTAAATATATTATTTAAATTATCAATTAAGAAATTAAAATATTTAAAATATATTAAAAAGCTTAAATTCCCGATAATTATAAAAAATAAATATATTTTTTTGAAATCGGGTTTATTTTCAATCAATAAAGCACCGCAATAATTAATCAAAATCGTAATGAGCATTATAGAAAGATATTTAGGCTCTCCCCAAGCATAAAATAATATACTTGCCGCCAAAAGTATAGGATTATGAAGTTCTTTTTTTGTAATTAAATATAATAAAAGTACAATCGGTAAAAATATAAAAACAAATGTCATTGAACTAAAAAGCATTTATTACTCCATATTAAACAAATTATGTAATTCTAAAAAATTATTATATGTAATGCAAAAAATTATAATATCAGGCTTATAATTCAATATTTCATCTTTATAGTATTTTATTATTTTAAATTCATCTTCCTGTTTAATCCCAATAACAGTATTATTTCTCAGTCTTTTAACATTTTTAAAAGTAAAAGGAATAAACTCGGTCAAATTTTCATTTTGACTTGTACCAAGTTGAATAACCCTGTAGTCAGAACCTTTGGGGTAGTAATACAATTTATTAAAATGATATTTTATATATGTAAGAGTTTGATGCAGATTTTTAAAATCCTTATGAGTGTAATATCTGTATTTTGTTTTGTGATATTTTTTCATACCAATTAAATTTATATATGAACAACTTTGACCGTAATCATAAGTCCTGAAAACATCCCCTCGCACTAAAGTATTATAAGAAAAATTATAATCGGATTCATTCAATATATGAATATCGGAAAAATCTTTAACTATTCTGTTCATTAAGGCTTTGTATCCGATAAAAGCAGCGTCATCCGTCCAATGATGTTCGGTTTTGAAAAACATAAATTCTTTTTCTGCCCCGTTTTTTAACTCATCATAAGGATATATTATATTAACCTCTCCTTCTGAATCTTTATTCTTTAAATATTGCATAAATTTATTATGGTTTGAGGATTTGTTAATATAAAATTTATCGGTATTATATATTTCAACTTTTTTGGGAACAATCAACACATACAACTTTATTCCGTGGTTATTACAAAATAAATTAAATTTTTTTAATTCTTCATAATTTTTATCTAAATCATTAATATTATATGTATCAAATTCTGTTAAAGTATATAAAAAACCTGTATTTTTATCATACAAACCTTTATCATTCATGTTTGCAAAATAAAAATATAAAGAATTATATATTTTGATTAATATATCTCTTAAAAAAAATCTGTCACTAAACCATTTATCAAAATTTCTTCCGAAATAAAAATTTATTTCATCTTGATTCGTAATAAAAGGTTTCAATTTGGCAAGCATTCTGTTTTCCCTGTATGACATTTCACTTTTATCTATATGCAGCATGGGGACAAGCAGAAAAATAAAAAATATAATCAGAAATATTAAATCAGTCTTTGATTTTCCTTTAATTGTATTGAAATCCGCCGCATAATTCGACAATTTATATGCAAGCAAATACGTTAAAATAACTATTATAATAAACAATTTATAATCAAAATTTATGTTTGAATAAAGGTTTAATTTGTTATTAAAGGTTATATAAATAATATTATTTAAAGGTTTAAGAACTAATTCATTATTGTTATTTAATACTTTAGCACCGACTACTTCCGTATTATCAAAATTTTTTATTACATATTCACCGTTTTTTAAGTTTACATTTTTCACCGTTACAGGAAATTCATTCTGAATATCCTTTAAAACCAATCTTATTCTTTTGGGGAATTTAGCACCATGAATTTGGAAATTAAAATTTGATGATTTATTTAAATTTATTTCTTTAGTTTCACTTCTTGTTTTTTTAAATTTATTATCATCTTTTTTATTTAACTGAACTTCAACAGAGCATTTGCCTTTTCCTTCCATATCAATATCAACAGGCATAGAAGAAAATTTTAACCAGTATTTATTTGTAAAAAATATAACTGCAATTGTAATTACTATTGAAATAATATTTCTCTTTTTAATTCCGCATAAAGCCTTCAAACTCATAATAATTTTCTTTTTGCATCAAAATATCTATAATGGTGAATAAAGTCTTGAATGCCTATATTTATTAATATTTTGAAAAAAAGAAAAAATGAAAAATATGTTTTTTAATACAAATTTTTTCAGGAATATTTATGTTATTATTAAGTTATAAAATTTATTCACCATTATAGATAAAATGGCGCAAATAAAAAAATATAATAATTAAAAAATTAAAGTTTTTTATTATCGTTTTCGTCATCTTGCAGTTCTTTAGAAATAAGGACTTTAAGAACTCTTGAACCGATGTAAAGCCCGGCACCTATGGCAATAACTGCACCTACAGTACTTAAATAAGAAAGTCCGATAGCGCAGCCTAAAGCCGCAGCAATAACTCCGATTTTAAAAGAAGTATCAGCTTCATCCTTTAATTCGGCTTCTCTTCTTGCTAATTCGGTATTATCAGGTTTTGCCTGTTTTACCAAAATATCCTGTGTCATATTATTCATTGACGAAAATGAAGGCGCTTTTACGGTAACATTTTGCTCAAAAAATTTAGGAGTCAAAGACTCTAATTTAGCAACTTTACTTTTAACGTCATACAAATCCTGCTGCAGCCTTCCGTCAAGTTGAACACGGTTATTATTTCTTCTGTCTGAACCGCTTCTTCTGTCAACGGCAACTGGAATATTCTGCTGACGTCTGTCTTTCGCTCCTGAATATTGCGGATATAGCTTTGATATTTTGCTTAAATACAATTTTCTGCCTTCTTACAATTTCATGAATCTAAAACCTAAACAAGGTATTTTTTGCTATAATTTTGTAAATTTTAATAAAATTTACTAATTATTATAACAATATTTTTTAAATTTGTAACTTTAAAAAAATATAGAAATTAAATAAAATGAAAATCTTAAATAATTATGTAAATAATTATACGAAAATCATAAAATCAGGGAATAATACTGATTCCAATATGTGCTGCCCGAATATACAAAAAGGGAATAAAAATAAAGTAAAATTCACTTCGGCAAACGCAATATCACCAATAAATACAAATATACCGATTTCATATGTTAAAACAGGTGAAATATCAATACCCGGTATTAAAGAAAAAGCGAGTGTATTTAAACTTGCAAACGGACAAAAAGTTGTAATATTACCAAAAAAAGGTATTACAACCATAGAAACGTTATATAATGTCGGTTCACTAAACGAAAAGGACGAAGAAAGAGGAATAAGTCATTTCATAGAACATAACCTGTTTAACGGAAGCAAAAATATTGCACCGAAAGAATATGATAAAATAATATCCTCTAAAGGAGGAAGTTCTAACGCATATACAAGTTTCAGCGTAACGGATTATAATATGCAATTGCAGCTTTTAGATGATAATTCACTTGAAGAAGCAATAAAATTAAATGCAAATTTAACACAATACCCGACATTCCAAAAAGAACAGCTTGAAAAAGAAAAAGAACCCGTAAAATCAGAAATAGATATGGGTAAAGATTCTCAAGGCAATATTGGTAATGAAGTAATTAAAACACTGTTTAATATCACAAGTACATCGGAAAATCTTATAACGGGCGAAAAAAATAATATAAATAATCTGACACAAGAAAAAGTATTTGATTATTTTAATACATGGTATACGCCTGATAATGCCGTAACAGTTATTACGGGAGATGTAGACGTAAATGAAACCATAAATCTGGTATCAAAATATTTTAATAAAACAAATGATTATTCAAAGATAAATCAACGCAAAAATGAACCCATAAAATATTTAGATAAAACCGTGAGAAAAGATGTAATATCAAAAAATTCAAATAGTCCGTTAATAAATATGGGATTCGCTATTCCGGAAGGAACCTCCGATAAAGAAAAAAATGAAATACAAATCCTTTTAAATATTTTAACGGCAAATTCCTCAAGATTATCAAAAGCATTGAGTGATTACGGAATAAGTCTGAATTATTCGTTTGATAAGGTGCAAAATAAGCCTGACGGTGCAATAGCACTTATGTTAGAGGTTGAACCTTACAATGAAAAAGATACAGAAAAAATCTTAAAAATTTTATATGACGAAATAACATATATAGCAAACAATCCGCCGACTGATGAAGAATTACTCGCACAAAAAAATCTTTATATTAAAAATTTAAATGAATTGTCTGAATCAAATGAAAATATAAATGCTCAATTGTTGAAAATAATGACAGACGGAGGTAATTTAAATTATTTTACGGATGAAATAAATTATACTTCCAATTTAACAGGTCAAGATATATCAAATGCGGCGAAAAAATTTCTTGATTTAAATAAATCTGCAATATGTATATCACACTCAAAAGACTCAACTTCAGAAACAATAAACAATAATTATTCGGAAGCACAAAAACAAAACTTTGTATCATCACAACCTATTGTTTATCCGCCAAACAACAACCTTGTATCATTCGGAAACAAATGTGAACCTATAAAAGAAATCGAAACTAAAATAAATAATATTACCGGATACAAATTACAGAATAATATTGAAACAAGAATAATACCAAGTAATATAAACAGCCAATCACATTTTACAATAGATTTTTGTAATGAGAATTTAAATGACGTATCATCTCCGCTTATGGATATTTTGTCAATATTACTTAACAGGGGAAATGCATTTACAAGTCCGGAAGCAATGAAAGACTTTTTTGATAAAAATAATATTTCAAACTATATTACCGTAAATAATAACGGATTAAGTTATACTTACAATTGTTACCCCGAAAATTTACAATCCGCATTGAATTTTGCAAAAACAACCTTATTAAATCCAAACTTTACGGAAGAAGAATTTCAAAGAGCAAAGTCAATAATAAAAGATGAATATGAATCATCAATTCCTTCGGCATATAATAAAACGTTAAAAAGTACCTGTCCGAATGTTAAATCATTAACAACTACGAAGGAAGAAAATCTTGAAGAACTTGATAAAATAACACTGCAAGATGTAAAAAATCTGTATTCAAAAATGACTTTAAACTCTGAAGTCATTGCAACATTATCGGCACCCGTGAAAGAAAATCCTCAATTAACACAAATATTTAATTATGAAATGTCAACGGGATTTCCGCAATTTCAACCGATAAATTTAAATCATAACGGTCAATACAACATGTATAAACCAAATACTCAAGAGAAAGTATTTACGGAAGCCATAGAAAATTCACAAGCCCATGTTACACAAACATATACCTTTAAAAAATCCGAAAATATAAGTGATTTGGCTAAAATATCATTACTGAACATCATATTAGGTTCAGGCATGACATCAAGATTATTTCTTGACCTGAGAGAAGATAAAAAATTAGCATACAGAGTAACTTCGTATAACACGTATCTTAATGATATAGGCTATTTAAAATTATACACCGAAACATCAACCGACAGTATTGACTCAAAAGAAGGGTCGCCTGAAAATATTAATAAATCAATTAATGCATTTAAAAATAATGTACAATTAATAAAAACACAAAACGTAACGGCAGAAGAACTGGAAACGGCAAAAAATAAGCTTAAAACCGAAATATTAAGTTCTTTTGAAACCACATCACAGCAGCATGGAATACTAACAGACAATTATAAATCGCCATACGGAATAAATTTTTACAGAGAACTGATAAATTCAATAGATAACATAACAGCCGATGACATAAGAATGACTGCAAATTATGTTTTTGAAAATCCGCCTGTCATATCAATAGATGCAAGCCAAAAAACATTGGATTCATTAAAGTTATAATTTATCCCTAAAATGAATTATTAATTTTTTGTTTATTTTTTTAATAATGTTGAAAAACGATGTTATAAAAAATATAGGAAAAAAATTAATAAAAGAAATGGAGATAAAATTATGGCAAAAACAATAGGTATTGACTTAGGAACAACAAACTCCGTTGTAGCGGTAATGGAAGGCGGAAAACCTACGGTTATAGCAAACTCGGAAGGTTCCAGAACAACCCCTTCAATAGTTGGATTTTCCAAAACAGGTGAAAAACTGGTAGGGCAATTAGCAAAAAGACAAGCAATCTTAAACCCTGATAAAACAGTAATATCAATAAAAAGACATATGGGTGAAGATTATAAAAAGAATATAGACGGAAAAGACTATACTCCGCAAGAAATATCAGCAATGATTTTAAGAAAGTTAGCAGACGATGCATCAAGTTATCTGGGAGAAAAAGTAACATCTGCGGTAATAACAGTACCGGCATATTTTAACGATGCACAAAGACAAGCAACAAAAGATGCAGGTAAAATTGCAGGATTAGACGTACTTCGTATCGTAAACGAACCTACGGCAGCTGCATTAGCATACGGACTTGAAAAAGAAAAACCCGAAAAAGTTCTTGTATTTGACTTAGGAGGCGGTACTTTTGATGTATCCGTATTGGAAATAGGCGACGGTGTTCATGAAGTACTTTCCACATCAGGTGATACACACTTAGGCGGTGACGATTTTGACCAAAAAATAATGGATTGGTTAGTTGATGAATTTAAAAAACAAGAAGGAATAGATTTAAGAAATGATAAACAAGCAATGCAGAGATTAAAAGAAGCTGCAGAAAAAGCAAAATGTGAATTATCATCAGTAGTGGAAACAACAATAAACTTACCGTTTATCACAGCGGATGCTAACGGGCCAAAACACTTAGATATGAGTTTAACCAGAGCTAAATTTGAAGAATTAAGCCATGACTTGCTTGAAAGATGTAAAAAACCTGTAGCGGATGCACTTCAAGAAGCAGGTTTATCAAAAGGCGAAATAAATGAAGTTGTATTAGTAGGAGGTTCAACACGTATTCCTGCGGTACAAGCATTAGTTAAAGAATATACCGGAAAAGATCCGAATCAATCGGTTAACCCTGATGAAGTTGTTGCTGTCGGTGCTGCCGTTCAGGCAGGTGTATTAGCCGGTGAAGTTAAAGATATAGTTTTATTGGATGTAACTCCTTTAACTTTAGGTATTGAAACGTTAGGCGGCGTTTTAACTCCGTTAGTTCCGAGAAATACAACTATTCCGGTTTCTAAATCACAGGTATTCTCAACCGCAGAAAACAACCAAACCGCAGTTGATATTCACGTACTTCAAGGTGAAAGACCAATGGCTAAAGATAATAAATCTTTAGGTATGTTTAGATTGGAAGGTATAGCTCCCGCTATGAGAGGTATTCCTCAAATTGAAGTTACTTTTGATATCGACGCAAACGGTATTGTTAATGTATCAGCTAAAGATAAAGCTACAAACAAAGAACAAAAAATTACAATTACAAATTCTTCTAACTTATCCGAAGCTGATATTGACAGAATGGTTAAAGAAGCGGAAGCTAATGCGGAAGAAGATAAAAAACATAAAGAAGAAGCTGAAATCAGAAATAATGCCAACAGTTTAATAAGTTCAGCAGAAAGAATCGTTAAAGATTTTGAAGGTAAAATTGCTGAAAATGATAAAACAAAACTTGAAGAACAGAAAAAAGCTCTTGAAGAAGCATTAAAAGAAAATAAATCAGCTGATGAAATTAAAAAATTATCGGAAGAATTACAGCAAACAATGTTTGCTATCTCTCAAGCAGCATACTCACAAGTTCAACAAGAAGGTCAAAGCGCAAACTCAGAAAGCGCACAAAGTGAAAATACCGCTTCTAATAATTCTGATGACGATGTTATAGATGCTGAATATACTAAAGAATAAAAGTAAATTATTTTAACTTTAAAAAAAGCCGCACAAATGTGCGGCTTTTTTTGTTAGTTTTATTTGTTATTTTGCTTTCTTAGCTGCCTTTTCAGCTTTTTTAGCCGCTTTTTTTGCAGCTTTTTCAGCCTTTTTATCTGCCTTATTTTTAGCTTTTTCTAATTTATTACCGAGTCTGTAATCTTTAAATGCCGCACGGAATTTAAAATCTGCAAGCTTAAGAATACATCTTACTCTAACCGGAGAAGGTTCATCCGGTGCAAGTGATATAGCTTTTTCTATATCATTATTTGCCGCAGTTTTATCCTTCAATTCATAATTAATCATAGCTCTTGCTTCATAAAATTCATAATTATCAGGATTTAAAGCTATAGCTTTATTAATATAAGTTTTAGCATTTGCCCAATCCTGTTTAGCGGCATAAGATGCACTTATACCTTCAAGTGCTTCATAATTTTTAGGACTCAATGATAAAGCTTTGTTAAATGAAGCAAGTGCTTCATCATATTTAAGATTATCTAATTGAGCTTCACCTCTTCTTATATATGCATCAACAAATTTTGGATTTTGTTTAATAGCTTTATTATAAAATTCAACGGCACCCGCATAATCTTTAGCTTCATACGCAGCTTTCCCCGCTTCAAAATCTGATTGAGCATTTGCATACGCACTAAGTGTAATTATCAGGAATGATAATAATGACAATAAAATCTTTTTCATAATCTTATTACCTTTTATTTATCTTACATATATAGTTAATTTATTTTCATTTTCTCCAAATAATGAAAATTCTATTTTCCCGAATTTTTCAATTTTTAATAAACCTTTTACATCGGTTTTTTGAATTTTTGAAGGATTGAATGAATATTTGTGGAAATATTTATCCGTATCATTAACTAAGAGTATTTCTTTATTTTTAAATAATTTCTTATTAACAATTAATTTTCCGTTATGGAACTGAGAAATTTTAATAATTTCAGCATTCGGGAAAACTTGTTGAAGTTCTTCTTCAGTTAATTGAACTTGTACAAAATTTGAATTTTGATAAACAACTTTGTAATATTTCAAAGATGCATTATCAACAGCAAAAAGCTGATTGTCTTTAATAAATTCAAAATCAGAACTTAAAGCGGCAGCTAATTTACCGTTAGAAGAATAGTATTCCGAATAATTACCGGAACCTTCAGAAACTTTTTTAGTAAGAATAATTCTGTCCTCAGCCATACCGCCTGTAGTCCAAGTATTAGTTGATGGCATATAAACGGCTTGACATCCGTCATATAACCCTTCAATATTAAAATCGCATTCACACTTATTTAAAGCACAACCGCAATCATGTGAACATTTACAACCTTTTTCAGCTGCAATAGCGGCAACATTAAAATTAATTATTGCCATTATTACAATAATTCCCGTTAAAACTTTTTTCATACTTTCTCCTTATATTTCTCAGAAACAATTCAAAGTATAACATATTTTACATAAAACATGCCAAATCTCAGATGAAATATAAAAATAATTAATACTTACAAAGAAGAATAATAATCATCGGCACTTTTTACCAATTGATTAACAGAACTCAGTAAAGACTTAGTAAAATCTTCAGTTTGAGTATAATCTATAATTTCTTTTTTAACACCTTTAAATAAATAATTAGTAAAAAATCTGTCGCTGTGTTTATTATGGATTCGTACACTTAATCTTCGTTGATTTTCAGGCATTTTTCTGTCAGCTTCGACAGTAATTAATCCTTGATAATTTGTTTCAGGTACATCAAAAGCAATATTAAATTTTTCAAATTTTCCGTTTTCCGGAATATTTCTATCCGCTAAATTATCAATGGCTTTTTGGCAGTTTAATGCAATTTTTTCCATTCTTTCCTGAGCATTCATTTGTTTTGAATCCTTATTTATTCCTGAAAATGAAAAATTTACTTTATTAAAATTAGTACCTATTTTATCCATTTTACATCCTTTATTATATCATATTAAAACTCATAATAATTTTATTTGCTAATGATGGGCAAGATTTTCAAGTGCTTCCTTTGATAATTTATTTATAACTTCCGAGGAAATATCTTCATTTGTTTCTTTTGCTAAGAAAGTACCTTTTAAAACAGGTTCGGTTGAATCAATACCTAATTCTTTTAATCTTAAATAGTTATATACATCTTTAAGATATGAGTTGTAATCATTAAAACTTTTATCATCCATTTTTTGAATAAGATTATATATACCTGAATATTCAGAACTTTCCGGCCCAATTTTACCTTTTCTTATATCATAGGGTATATGTTCTATATCTGCAAATTCATTAACCTCAGTACCTCTTATTTGAAGTTCCCCTAAACCGATATCTGAATTTTTAAATTCATGATTTAAATTCATCTGGCTTGAAGTATAACCTGAATCTTTTATGGAATTTTCCTCATTAATTATATAACTTTTACCTTCATAGTAGTTATTTTCATTAACATAAGAAGCAATTTTTAAATCCTCGCTTGCCTTTGTAACTATATTAAGTTTTTCACCCGTTTTATCCTTTACGGCATCGGCTATATCAAGCAATTGTTTTTCGGTAAAATAAGATGACATTTCGTCCCCGTAATTGTTTAATTCCGTAACTTTTATACTTTTATTATTGATACCTTTAATTAAATTATCAACAACTTCTTGAGTCTGGGCTTCTTTAAGTGAATTTAAAACATCCTGTCCGACGTTATCAAGAGTATCCAATACGGCATCATCAAGTTCAGATTTATTTCCGGTCATATATTTAATAAATTGTTCATAACTGACATCAGTACCTTTTAAACCTTTTTTTATAATTTTTAATGATTCCTCCGGAGTTAAATTTTTAATTTGTATTCTTGTTCCGTAAGCGTCGCCTATTGCATCCAGACAATCTTTTTCTGTGATACTTTTCAGTTTATTTTTTCTGAATTTTTGAGATAATTTTTCCATTACGGATTTTTGACTTTTTTCTCTTGCGGTAATTTTTTCTACTGATGATAAATTATCAAATTTATCTTTAATTTGTTGTTCAGCTTCATCTATATTTGAAGCATAAATTTTATTTAATTCATTGGATTTATCATAGATTTTAGCCGCATCATCAAAATTTAAATATACTTTATCGCTGTCTGAGTTTTTTGAAACAATATTGTTAATTTCAGTATTAACCGAATTATATCTGAGAGCTGTTGATGCACCCGACAATACACCTCCGGCAAGTGCTCCGCCTACAGTATTACTTAAAGTGCTTTTAGCTAAATCAGAAACTTTAAAATCAACATCTTCTTCAACCATAGCTTCAATCATATAATCACTTGAACCTGTAATAGCTCCTGCCGCCGCACCTGCTTCGGCTCCTGATTTTACACCTTGAATAACAGTTTCTTTCATTGTTTGAGCTGCAACTGTTTCACCTGTTACAGCTACATTTCCGATACCTGCCGTAATAGCCGTAGCGGCACCTTCTACAGCTCCTGAAAGAGAATCTTTTATTATTTGTTTTCCGTCAACGGCATCGCCTTGTACTTTATTTGTTGCTCTGTCAGTAAATTTTAATCCTGTTTTTACCAAAGCACCTGCTCCGGCTGCTACTCCTATAACTCCGAGTGATAAACCTCCCGTAGCAACCGCAGAACCTATTACTAAAGCTGTTGTTACTCCGGTAGCAATATTAGAAATCATATTAACAGAGTTCTTTTGTTTATCAGAAAATTTTGAAATTATTTCCTGTGCTTCTTCATAACTTATTTCACCCTTTTCAAAATTTTCGATTGCATCTTCACATTTTTCAATGCTTGAACCTAAATTTGTTAAACATTTAATACCGTTCCACATTGAACCGATTATTCCCTGTTCATCTTTTACGGTTTCAAGTTGTGATTTTAATTCGTTTATTTGTGATTCTTTATCTTTATTACTATTTAAATCCGATTCTGTTTCAAAATCTTCCGAAAAATCATCAAATATAGTTATATCTTCATTTTCAGCATAATTTTGCATTCCCGAATTTCTAATATACGATTCGGAAATATTTTTCACATTTATATTATTACTACTTACTTTTTCAGACATACTTTTACTTTATGTAATTTCAAATTATTTAACGGCATAGAATAAAAAAAACTTTAATATATAATTTTAATATGATATTAAAAGAATTTTCAAAATACTTACAAGAGAACAAAAATAAAAATTCAATTAATTTACTAAATGAATGGCTTACAGAAAGACTGACAAAACCTTCATTAAATAAAGTTGATAATGTTATAAAAACCGAACTTTATTATGCAAAAAATAATAACGGAAAGACGTTGATTATAGCCAAAAGTGAAACGGGAAGAACGTTAATAAATGCACTATATAATTTTGCTTTGAGTTTTGAACAGTATAAGATGGCAAAATTTTTACATGACAAAAAAACAAACGATTTTAGATTTTAACAAAAAACAATAACAGAGCATGTTTACATGCCTTTTTTGTATCAAAAATTTACATTAAAAATATAACTAAATTGTAGAAAACTTGTAGAAAAGTATAATAAATTATTGTTTAAAAATAATTCAAAAATTGAATTTTTAATAAAAATAAAAAAAATTATTAAAATCTTAAAAAAAATTGAACAAAAAATATAAAAGAATTATACAATTTATCTACAAGTATAAAAATCAATAAAATTAAGTATTACAAATAGTTTTATACAGATTTTTTTCAAATTACTATCACTATTATTATATTTAATATAATAAAGTAATAGTAATAAATAAAAAAAATTTCAGCGTTTTTTATTTTTCTTATATAATATAAAGGTAAACAATAAATATTGAGGAATAAAATGTTTTTTACAATAGATAGAGATTCTTTATTAAACAAATTAAGAGTAGTTGAAAAGGTAACGGCTCAAAGAGGAAATGTTCAACCTGTATTAGCAAACGTATTATTTGATGTAAAAGATAATGTACTTAATTTAAGTGCAACGGATTTGGAAATATCCGTAAAAGCAAATGCATCAGTTGTAATGAAAAAAGAAGGAAAAATAACAATTCCGGCAAAAAAATTATTGGAAATAGCATCAAAATTACCTGATAAACCGGTAGAATTTTCATTAAATGAAGATACAAACGTAATAAGTATATCTTGCGGAAGTTCAAAATTTGAAATAATAGGTATATCAGCTTCCGAATTTCCTAAGACAGATGACGAAATAGCAGGTGCGACCGAAATAGAAATAGAAGTTGAACCTTTTATAAAATCAATAAAAAATACTGTATATGCAGCTGCAAACTATGAAAACAGAAATGTTATTTCAGGTGTTTTCTGCCAAATAAAAGAAAATAAAATAGAAATGGCGGCTACAGACGGAAACAGACTTACAAGAATTATAGAAAATATAAAAAATAAAGATGATAAAACGGCAAAACTTGTTATTCCTTCAAAAACTTTAAATGAATTTCTCAGAATAAGCTTTTTTATTCCTGAAGAAAAAGTTATATTAATTGCAAATAATACTAGATTGACCTTAAAAACATCAAGTTTTTCAATAAATTCTAGATTAATAGAAGGTGAATATCCTCCTTATGAACAGTTAATTCCGAAAACTACCGCAAATAATGCTGTTATAAGAAGGCATGATTTAATTGATGCTTTAGATAGAGTATCAATTATGGTTAGTGAAAGAACAAGTATAGTAAAGTTTGTATTTAGTGAAAATAAACTTGTATTAAAGGCAGAAACTCCTAATGCAGGTAATTCTGAAGATATAATTGATTGTACGTATAAAGGTGATGACCTTTCAATAGCATTTAATTATAAATATGTATTGGATTCAATAAAAACAATGGATGCTAAAAATGTACAAGTGGGTTTAAACGGAAGTTTATCGGCTACATTATTTAAACCTGAAAGTGATGAAGAATATATTTGCTTAATAATGCCTATCCAGTTAAGGTAAAGATATGAAAGTCAGTGTAAAAGTACCCGCAACAACGGCAAATTTAGGTCCGGGTTTTGATTGTCTAGGATTAGCACTTCCTATATATAACGAAATAACGGTTGAAGAAACGGTTATGCCCGGAAGCGGAATTGAAATAAATATATTGGAAGATAACGAATCTTTTGATGTAATGTCCATTCCAAAAGATGAAAATAATATAGCTTATAAAGCTATAGAACTGCTTTATAATTTTATAGGTCAAACGGTTAGTGATATAAAGATAACAATAAAAACCAATATACCTGTAACAAGAGGATTGGGAAGCAGTGCATCAGTTATAGTCGGCGGACTGTTAGCAGCAAATAAACTTTTAGGGAATCCTGCGGATGAAGCTGTACTTTTATCTATAGCATCCGAAGTTGAAGGACATCCTGATAATGTAACTCCCGCAATGTTCGGAGGATTTTGTATTTCCTCTTTGGAAAGCGACGGAAGTGTTATTTATTCAAAATTGGATTGGCCTTTAGATTGGAAAATTACGGTATTAATTCCGGATTATGAATTGGATACAATTATTGCAAGGTCGGTATTACCTGAAAATATAAGTATTAGTGATGCGGCATTTAATGTAAGAAAATGTGCCATGCTAATAGATGCCGTTTATAAAAAAGATGCCGAATTAATGAAAAAATCTTTAAAAGACAGAATACATCAGCCATACAGAGAAAAACTCATTAAAGGATTCAGAGAATTAAATGAATTTTTTGAGGATAAAGAGGATATAATAGGCTGTGTAGTATCCGGTGCAGGCCCTGCTATATTGGTTATTTCACAAAATGACGGATTTGAAAAAGTTAAAGATGATGTTAATATTATTCTTAATGATTTAAATGTTAATTGTGATATAAAAACTTTATCAATAGAAAATGAAGGCAGTAAGATAATATAAAAGGAGAAAAATATGAAAAAATCTATTAAAGATTTAGGAGATATTAAAGGAAAAAAAGCTCTTGTAAGAGTTGATATAAATGTTCCTTTGGATGAAAACAAAAATGTATCGGATGATACGAGAATACAAGCTATTTTGCCTACAATAAACTTTTTAAAAGAAAAAGGTGCAAAAATAATTTTAATGGCACATTTAGGCAGACCTAAAGGTGAAAAGAATCCTGAATTTACTCTTAGACCGGTTGCAAAATATATGTCAGGATTATTAAATGAAGAAGTAATGTTTATACCTGATGTGGATAATGCCGAAGAAATGATTAAAAATTTAAAAGACGGTCAAATCGCATTATTGGAAAATATCAGATACTATAAAGAAGAAGAAGCAAAAGATGATGATATGACTTTTGCAAATAAATTAGCAAAACTTGGTGATTTTTATGTAAATGATGCATTTGGTGCAGCTCACAGAAATCATACATCAACCGCAAAATTAGCAAAAGTTTTAAAACCTGCAGTATCAGGATTATTAATGGAAAAAGAAATAAGATGTTTATCCGAGGCTCTTGATAACCCGACTCGCCCGTTTACGGCAGTAGTTGGCGGTGCAAAAGTTTCTTCTAAAATAGGTGTTTTGGAAAACTTGCTTGAAAAAGTTGATAATATGATAATCGGCGGAGGTATGGCATATACTTTTGTTAAAGCTAACGGCGGTAAAATAGGTAATTCTATTTGTGAAGACGACCAAATGGATGTTGCACGTGCAATTGAAAAGAAAGCTCAGGAAAAAGGTGTCAAACTTGTTATGGCAACCGATGTACTTGTTACAAATGATTTTTCGGGAAACGGCGAAAATAAATTTGTTAAAATTGATGAAATACCTGACGGATTTGAAGGTGTAGATGCAGGTTTAGAATCAAGAAAAGCTTTTGCTGATGTATTAAAATCATCAAAAACAATTCTTATGAACGGCCCTGTAGGCGCATTTGAAAATCCTAAATTTGCGGAAGGTACAAAATCAGTACTTCAAGCAATAGTGGAAGCTACAAAAAATGGTGCAATATCAGTAATCGGCGGTGGTGACAGCGTTAGTGCAGCTAAGAAATTCTCAAAAGCCGAAGATTTTACACATGTATCAACAGGCGGAGGTGCTTCTTTGGAATTTATTGAAGGTAAAATACTTCCCGGTGTTGCAGCTTTGGATGATAAATAAAAATATAATTGACAAAATAAGTAATAAAAAAGAGATTAATATTTTATTAATCTCTTTTTTTGTTTGAAATTGGTTATTTTTAATTAAAATAATCTTTTAAGTAAGCCTTGGAAACCTTGTCCATGACGAGCTTCGTCTTTTGCCATTTCATGTACTGTATCATGAATAGCATCATAGCCTAGTTCTTTAGCTCTTTTAGCTATTTCTAATTTTGCGCTGCAAGCACCTGCTTCAGCTTCAGCTCTCATTTCAAGATTCTTTTTGGTTGAAGGTGTAACAACTTCACCTAATAATTCAGCAAATTTAGCTGCGTGTTCAGCTTCTTCAAAAGCATATCTTTTATAAGCTTCTGCAACTTCCGGATATCCTTCTCTTTCAGCTTGACGGCTCATTGCTAAGTACATTCCTACTTCCGTGCATTCTCCCGTAAAATGGTCTTTAAGTCCCTGAAGTACTATACTGTCACAACCTTGTGCAACCCCGATTACATGTTCCGCAGCCCATGATAATCCTTGTGAATCGTCTATTTTATTAAATTTGTCACTGCTTACTCCGCACATAGGACATTTTTCAGGTGCTTTATCACCTTCTACTGTGTATCCGCATACACTACATACAAACTTTGCCATTCTCTACCTCTTTCTATTCCTTTTGTTTGTCATCATCTATTATACTATAAAATTTATAAAATAAAGATAATAATAGTTATCAATTTTTAGCAATTACAATTCTTTCTATTGAATTATAGTCTTTTATTATTTCTATTTCTTTAAAATTATTATTTATTAAAATTTCTCTTATTTTATCTGCTTGATTTATACCTATTTCAAAAACTAAATAACTGTTTTCAAACATAAATTTTTTAGCATTTTCGATAATTTTCACATAAAATTCCATTCCGTCGTCATCATTTGTGAAGAGTGCTTTTGAAGGCTCAAATTCTCTTACTTCTATTTGAAGATTTTCTTTTTCTTTTAATGGTATATATGGCGGATTTGATACTATTATATTGTACTTTTTGTGAATATTTTCAAATAAATCGGATTTAAAAAAGTTTATTTTCTTATAAATATTATGGAAAAGCGCATTTTTTTTTGATATTTCAATAGCTTCTTGTGATATATCAACAGAATCGGCAGTTATACGATTATTTTCCAGAACAAGTGTTATTGGGATACAACCGGTTCCGCTTCCTATATCAAGTATTTCTATATTATTTTGAAATTTATTTGCTAGATTTAATATGGTTGAAATAATAAGTTCTGTTTCCGGTCTGGGTATTAGTGTATGTTCATTGACTATAAATTTTCTTCCGTAAAAATAAGACAGTCCAATTATTTGCTGAATAGGCTTGTGTGTTCTTATTCTCTCTTCTATTATTTTATTTAATTTATTTATTTGCCAATCTTCAAGGAGTTTTCCTATAACATAATCTTTGTATGTATAGTTAAACAAAGAATCCAAAGCAAAATCTATTTCTGATTTTGCTTCTTCAAAATTTGTTCCGTTTGATTTATACAATTCTATAAAATTTTTTCTGTACATAATTTATCTGAATAAATCTTTTAAACTGAATTTATTATTTTTAATTTTTTCATTGACGGTAATCATTTTTGTTAAAATAGGATTGGTATGAAAAGCACCGGAATCATTGTTACATGTTTTCTGTGCTTTATTACTGTCTTGTTTATTAAATTTTAATTTTATAATATTATCTTCACTCATAATAATAATAAATAAAAAAAACAATAAAAATTGCCTGTGAATTAACCTTGAGGTAATTCAGAAGCGCAGTACGGACATTTTTTTGCATTTTTGTTAATAACGGAACAGCAGAACGGACATTCTTTTGTAGTTTCTTCAACAACTTCGCATTCTGCTTCTTTATTTTCAAATTTCAGCTTATTAATAAATTTAACAAGTAAGAATACTGAAAATGCAACAATAATAAAGCTGATTAAAGTATTAATAAATAATCCGTAATTAATAGTAACCACACCTGCTTCCTGAGCTTCTTTTAAAGTTGAATAATGCTGAGCGCCTTTACCTGCTATTGCAATATACAAATTTGAAAAATCAACGTTACCCATCAAATAACCTATAGGAGGCATTATTATATCAGATACAAGGGAATTAACTATAGGAGAAAATGCTCCGCCAATAATTATACCGACTGCCATGTCAATAACGTTTCCTTTAACCGCAAAGTCTTTAAATTCTTTTAAAAATTCTTTTATCATTTTTACCTCCAACTTTTTATTATTCTATTTTAAATTAATATATATGTTTTTTCAATAATTATTACCCACTTGTCTTATAGAAACTTTGTTTACCTTGTATTATTTTAAAAATTGTTATCAGGGAGATTGATTTGGCATATGGATAATAATGATGAAACAGATGAAATTAGCTGTAGTAATAAAAATATTATAGCAACAATAACACATGATTTGAAAAATCCTGCCATAGCACAAATCAGAGCTTTAGAACTTTTACTTAAAGGCAGCTTTGGTGAAATTAATGATTCTCAACGTAATTTTATTAAAGATATTCTTAATTCAAGCAATAATATGTTAAACATGCTTATAAATATGCTTTGGCTTTATAAGTTTGATTCAAAAAAAATTGCGGTTAATTTTTCTTACTTTAATATTAATGATGTTATTCAAGAAATTTTTACGGAAAATAAATTAATTTTAAATTATAAAAATCAAAAATTTGAGATTTACGTTAATAATGAAAATCCTTATATTTATGCCGATAAAATGCATATTAAAAGAATAATTTCCAATCTGCTTATTAATGCTGTATTTCATGGTAAAGAATTATCCGTCATTCACATTTATACGGATTTAGAAAATGAAAATTTTGTTTTTAAAGTTGTAAATCAAGGTGAATATATAAGTGAAGAAAAATTTAAATATATTTTTGATATAAATAAGGTATTTACGGAGAAATCCAATGCGCTTTCTACGGGTTTAGGTTTATATTTATCTAATTCGCTGCTTCAATTAAACGGAGGCAAAATAATATACAGCTCAAGCAGAACAGGAGAAAATACTTTCGGGTTTATGTTAAAATCACCTAAAGTACAAATGCATAAAATGAGTGCAGCTAAACTTGATTAATTTATTGATATATTATTTTCTATAATTGAATTTTATTTTGGGTGCTTAACTCTTCATTAATAATATTTTCAACTAATTCAGCGCAAAAACCTATTAATTGTTTGCAGTGTTCACGTCTTTCGGGTGAATGAAATTCAAAGCCTGAGCTTAATACTTTACAGCAGTTAGCTTTGTATTTTAATGCAAAATTTTCACTAAATTTTTTAGCAAGATTTCTTGCTTTCATTCCGTCAGAAGAGTCCGATTTACCGAACATTGCACCTATAACCATTTGGCTTCCTGCAATTGCACCACACAAGCATCTTACGCCCATTCCTCCCGAAAATGATGTTGCAGCACTTAATAATTCTTTTTTTACATATCCCTTTTCTATTCCTGCCGCAACTATTGACTCAGAACAAGAATAACCGTTTTTATGATATTTAAGTGCAGCTTCTTTCATTTTTTACTCCCTTAATATAAGTCTGTTTTGGTCGGATTCTTAAATTTGGTAATATTTGCATGGAAAAGTAATTCAAAAGAACCTATTTCTCCGTTTCTGTGCTTAGCTATTATTATTTCTGCTTTACCTTTTTTTTCGGATTTTTCTTTTAAATAATACTCATCACGATAAATAAACATAACAATATCGGCATCTTGTTCTATTGCACCCGAATCTCTAAGGTCAGATAAGACGGGATGTTTATCAGGTCTTTGCTCTACGTTTCTTGACAATTGGGATAAAGCTATAATAGGTACATTCAGCTCTTTAGCCAATGCTTTTAATGACCTTGATATAGCTGAAATCTGCTGATTTCTGTCATTGGGATTTCCGCCGCCTTCCATTAATTGAAGGTAATCTATAACTATTAAACCAAGTTCTCTTTTTTCAAGCAATAATCTTCTGCATTTAGCTTTTATATCTACCGTGGATATGCCGCCTGTGTCGTCAATCCATATTTTTGTATCAGCTAAACGGTCTGATGCTTCTGTCAGTTTATTCCAATCTCTATTTTGTAAAGTACCTGCATTCGCACTTCTTGTATCCACTTCTGCTTCCGAACACCACATGCGTAATCCTATTTGCTCTTTGGGCATTTCAAGCGAAAATATAACAACGGTTTTATCTGTTTTTAATGCTACATTTTGTGCTATATTTAATGCAAATGCTGTTTTTCCCATTGACGGACGAGCTGCCAATACGATTAAATCTCCCTTTTGCAGTCCGCAGGTTATCCCGTCCAAATCATAGAATCCGGTTGGTATCCCTGTTAATTCTTCTTTATTATTATATCTGTTTTCAACTTTTTCCAAGTTTGATATTAATATGTCTTGAATGGGTACTAAATCTGTTGTTTCTCTTTCCGATGCTATATTAAATATCATTCTTTGAGCATCATCAAGAACTTTGTTTGTATCCTCATTTTCATATGACATTGATACTATTTCCGAACCCGCATTTATTAATGACCTTTTTATTTCTTTCTCTTGTATGATTTTTGCATAATATTCAATATTTACGGTTGTTATTACACCCATTGATAAATCATTAATATACGCTCTTCCGCCTATAGACTCCAATTTATCTTCATTACGCAAATACTCCGATACTGTAACAATATCAATCGGAATGTTATTTCTGTACATATCAAGCATTGCTTTAAAAATAATTTTATGAGAAGGCTTATAAAAACTTTCGGGCTTAAGAAACTCAATACGTCCCAAAGATTCAGGATTTATCAAAACAGCCCCTAATACAGCTTCTTCGGCTTCAATATTTTGAGGCATTAATTTAATTATGTCACTATCCGCTTGTTTGACAATATTACCGGCCATTATCCATTCCTTTATTTCCGGTTATTGTTCTATATATTGTTTATTTTGAGTATTATTTACTTCTCTTGTTACAGGTTCTTTTACGCTTCTGTTTTTTTGTTGAGAAAGGTATTCCTGACCGTTTCTTACAATTCTGTGAACTTGTTCTATATCTCTTTCAAGATTATTTAAAACCTCTTCCGCATATGATTGAGCACCTTCTCTTATTTGTAATGATTCTTGATATGCACTCTTTCTTAATGCATCAGATTCTTCCATTGCTTTATTTTTCATTTCTTCACAGTTTTGCTTAACCTGCTCTTGTATTTTTGCGGCTTTTTCTCTTACTGCTCTAATTAATTCGGATTCACTTAGTATATTTGCAGCCGTATTTTGAGCTTCGTTTATTATTCTGTCCGCTCTGTTTTGAGCTTCCATATATATATCATCTCTGCGTTTTAATATAGTTTCGGCGGTTTTTATTTCTTCCGGTAATATTGCTCTTATTTTGCTTAAAATGTCTTGCACATCATCGGTGTTCATAAATAAACAATAACTTCCTATGTGGAATTTATTATCTAAAAGTTCATCTGCTTCGTCTATTAAATGACTTACTCTTAACTCTGTCATATTTTAACCTTTCGTATATATTGATTCTAAATATTTTGCAACAGGTTCCGGTACAAATTTTGATATATCACCTTTCATTTGAGCTATTTCTCTTACTGTGCCGGACGATATAAAATTATATTTTGGTTTTGTTATTAAAAATACGGTATGTATATCTGATGATAATGCCGAATTAGCTTGAGATAACTGCATTTCATACTCAAAATCGGATACTGCTCTTAATCCTCTTATTAATACATTTGCATTTTTACTTTTTGCATATTCTATTGTTAATCCGTCATAACTGTCAACTTCGACATTTTTTATGTCTTTACATGATTCTTTTATTAGTTTTAGCTTATCCTCAAGCGGAATAAAGCTTTTCTTATTTACATTAACGGAAATAACAATTATGACTTTATCAAATATATCACATGCACGTTTTAAGACATCTAAGTGTCCTTTTGTTATAGGATCAAAACTGCCCGGATATATTGCTGTTTTCAATTTTTTTCCCTTTTTGTAAATACTTACATATATTATATTCCAAGCATGTTTCTAAGATTATTTCATGTGTATAAAATTTTATCTTTTTTAACAATAGTTTACTAAGGATTATATCTTGTAAATTGTCCGTCAAAATATAAATGAATACAATTTTTACCGTTTTCTTTAGAGGTATAAAGTGCTTTATCCGCTGCATCTATTAAGCCTTTTATATCTTCTGCGGCATTCGGATATTCCGCTACACCCATACTTACCGTTGGAGATAATACAATTTCCGGGGTTACATTGATTTTTATTTCCGAAATACGTTGTCTTAATCTTTCTGCAATTATTACTCCGTTTATTGCTGTCGTTTCGGGAAGTATTACCGTAAATTCTTCTCCTCCGTATCTTGCAGCTATATCTACATGTCTTATTGTTTTTAATATAACGGAAGCAATCTCTTTTAATACCATATCACCGGCTAAATGTCCGTATGTATCATTTACACGTTTAAAGTTATCTATATCAAACATTAATAATGTTAATACGTGATGATATCTTTGGACTCTTTTTATTTCTGATTCAAGCAGCATATAAAAATGTCTGTGAATATATAATTTAGTTAATCCGTCTTTTGTGGCAAGTTCATATAATTGCGCATTATCAACCGCTATTGCCGCTTGATTTGCTAATGCTTCCACAAATTCCAAATCTTTTTTATTAAATAATTTACCGTTCTTTTTGTTGGTTATATTTATAATTCCAATACATTCACCTTTTGCAACTAAAGGAACGCAGATTAAGGAAGATACATTTATATCTTCAGACATTTGATTAAATCTGGGGTCAAGTCCTCCCAAATTGGTTATTATTGATTTTCTTTCGGTAAATACTTTTCCTGCTATACCTTGACTGGGTGACATCTTACGGCATTCTATACTGCCGTTATTTATGGCATCTTCGTGTTCTTTATCTTTTAATCCGTAAACTACTTTTACTTGTAAGGTATTATCGGAAGGGTCATATAACATTAATGAACCTTTTTCGGCATTGACCGTTTCTATTGCTTTATCCAATATTACACTTATTAATCTTTTTAAGTCATCAATAAAGTTTACTGCCTGAGAAATATTATACAATATTGATAAATTGTGTATTGTTTTATTTAAATCTTGTATTTTTACTTCCTGTTCATTATTTCTGACAAATTTTCTTATTATAGGCTCTATACAGCTGAATACCTGATTTAAATATTTTATATTATCTTCGTTAAAATCAGTATTATCTTGTTTTTTACTGATTGAACAAATACATACAGGCTCATTTTCATAATAAAAAATCTTTATATATTCACTTTGAAGTTCATTTAAATTTGATGTATTCCAAAATGACTTATATATATAACTTCCGTCTGGAGAAGTTACTTTTATTAAATCATTATTTTCATTTTGTAAAAACGGTGCATTATCCAGATTAAATTCAAATTCCAAATCGTCATCATAATTTATATTTCTTGTTTGAAATACCCCGTTATAATTTAAAAAGAATTTTATACATTTTAAGTCCAGTGTGGATTTTATTATAAAACTTATTTTTGAAAGTAAATCTTCTAAAGAACTTGATTGATTTGCTACCATATTTAAGTCAAATAAATTGTGCAATTCAAGAACATTTTTTTGAAGGCTGTATACTTTTTCTGTTAAATCTTGTGTCATGGCTATATTATATTCTAAAAAATATTATTATTCTACACTTTTTCGTTGTTATTCTTATATTTTGTCATACTGATACCGGCTATAAATAAAGAAGAAATTAAAGTTACGGGTATAAAAAAGTTTTTAAAATTATTTGTAAAAGCTTGTTTAAAGGGGATTTTCTGTACAGATTTATCAATTAATGCCCAAGTTGTTGTTAAAGCAAGCATAAAAGGTGTTGATTTTATTGTATTATCAACAAAACTATCCGTAAAATCACCTATTTTACTTCTTTGACCATAGTTGTTTCCGCTCTTAAATGCGGTGATTCTTTTGTATTTATTATTTATACCTGTTGATATTTTTTCTATCATATTAACCTTTATTGATTCTTTTTAAAATAACCGATTATTATTATATCGTTTTTTAATAATTTTGTCGATTCAAAGGTTATATTATAACATTGTGAAATTTTTTCAATATTATTTCCGTAGAATGAATTTATACTGTTTTCATCGGCGAGGATTTTAGGTGCAATAAATTGAATTAAAGAATCCGCTTCATTTGATTTTATTACCGAATTGTTAAATTTTCCGCCCGCTTCAATTAATATACTTCTTATTCCGGTTTTGTAAAGTTCTTTAACGGCTTCTTTTATATCAATTGTTTTATTTTTTTCTTTTACTTTTATAAATTCTATATGGTTTGGAAATTTATTAATTTTTTCTTGTTCTGTTTTATTGGAAGTAACAATAATTATTCGGGAAGTATTATTTTTGTAAATATTCAAATCCGAAGAGGTTTTAAGGTGGGTATCAATAATAATTCTTACCGGATTTCTGCCGCCTTTAATTCTAGATGTCATATTAGGGTTGTCGCTAAGTACAGTATTAGAGGTTGTCAAAACGGCATCATAAATATTTCTTAATTTATGTACTTCTTTTCTGGATGTTTCATCGGTAATCCATTTTGAATCTTTGGTTCGGGATGCTATTTTTCCGTCTGCTGTTACTGCTGTTTTAATTGTAATATAAGGTTTATTTTCCAATTGATTCTTAATAAAAATTTTGTTAAGATTTTTGCATTCTTCTTCAAGTACCCCTGTTATAACTTCTATACCCGCATTTTGAAGTTTTTTTATTCCTCTTCCCGATACTATTGGATTGGGGTCAATCATTCCTATAATTACTTTTTTTATTCCCTTTTCAATAATTAAATCTGCACATGGCGGCGTTTTACCCCAATGTGCACAGGGTTCTAAATTAACTATTAAGTTTTTTCCTTTTACATCTTCTTTTGAGTTTAATATAGCATTTCTTTCCGCGTGATTTTCACCGTACTTTTTATGATATCCTTGTGAAATTATTCTGTAATTATCATCAAAAATAATACAACCTGTTAAAGGATTCGGAGATACTCTTCCTGCCCCTTTTTTTGCCAGATTAATACATTTTCTCATAAGTTTTTTATAATCTGAGTACATTATTTAACCTTATTGTAAAATGCTTCGGTTATTATTTGAGAATACTTTCCCTGTTCATTTACGGATATTATAATTAAATTTTTAGCTTCGCTGTTGTATGCACTTCCTACTATTCCTTCAACGGATTTTATAGGTAGATTTGATATATCTGCGGTTATTTTTACATAAGGAATTTCTTGATTTAATCCCCGCATTGTTCCTTGTTTTGTCACTTTAAGTTTTTCAAATTTTATAAATTTATATTGTTTTTTTGATAATATTTGATTTAATTTTTCTTCGAAATTTCCGGATTCTAAATCAGCTTTTGTAAGAATATCATCATCTTTAGGTTCAATAATAATCATTTTTTGTCCTGAGGCATTATGCTCTGCAAAAATCATTCTGGTTTTTAATATTTTAAAATTCTTTTCAACGCTGTATTCTTCGCCTATACCGGATAAATCTATGATATCTTTTGTGTTTTCAATTAATTGTTCTTGGGAGGGATTTTGATAGTTATTAATTTTTTCTTTTATAAAATCAATTGCTCCGATATGCACTAAACCGAAGAATACCAGAACGGCAATTATTATCTTTATTATTAAACTTAAACAACCTTTCATGAAAGCTCCTTAAATAACTTATTATTTTTTATTTGAAATATTTGAAAATTTGTAATAAATTAATAATATACACAGATTAATTATAGACATGATAAATCAAGAAATCAAGAACAGTAACAGTCTGGAAGTTGATTTTGAACTTGCAACTCCAATGTTCAAGCAATTTTTAGAAATAAAAAGGAAAAATCACGGGGTAGTCTTATTATATAGAATGGGCGACTTCTATGAAGGTTTTTTTGAAGATGCCATTTTATTTAACAGAGAATTAGGGTTAACCTTAACTCATAAAGATGGCGGTGACTTGGGAAAAGTACCTATGGCAGGGATTCCTGTTAAATCTTTAAACACTTTTATTCCCAAATTGTTGAATAACAATTATAAAGTCGCTATATGTGAACAATTAGAAGACCCAAAAGAAGCCAAAGGACTTGTAAAGCGTGATATTGTAAAAACTATTACGGCGGGAACTATTACGGAAGTTAACCTGTTAGAGCCTGACGGGAATAATTATTTAGCTGCGGTTATTAACGTTAATAATGTTTTCGGGCTTGCTTACACCGATATTTCAACAGGTGAATTTAAAGTTACTAAAGGTTCTTTAAATGAAATATTGGCGGAGCTTGCAAGAATAAAACCTTCTGAAATTTTGACTCCGATTAAAAAGGAAAAAATACAACCGTTTCAAATAGTACCCGAGGAAAAAATTGATTTGCCTCCGGAAATAACATCTTTATATCCGTGTACTAAGCTTTCTTTATCTTCTTTTAACGAGCAGAGAGCCGTTGAAGGTCTAAAAGCGGTTTTTAACGTAACATCGCTGGATTCATTCGGTTTTGATGAATATAAACCTGCTTTTCTGGCAGCAGGAGCGATTATTGATTATATTAATGAAACTCAAAAAGGTATATTCCCTAAATTTGATGTTATTAATTCCTATTCTGTTTCGGATTATGTTTCTATAGATTTTAATACCAGAAGGAATTTGGAATTAACCGAAATAAATCGGGATAAATCAAAGTACGGCAGTTTGTTGTGGGCAATAGACAGAGTAAGAACTCCTATGGGCGCAAGATTACTTAAATCATGGATTACTCAGCCCATTAAAAATATTAAAGAAATTAAAAAAAGACAAGATGCTGTTGAAGAACTGGTAAATGAACCTCAATTAAGACTGAATCTTGCAAATTTACTTGAAAAACTTTCTGATACCGAAAGATTGGCTGTTAAAATTACTAACGGAACCGTTAACCCCAGAGATTTATTATCACTTAAAGATTCTTTGTCGCTTTTACCTAATTTTAAAACAATTTTTAAAGCATTTAAAAGTGATTATTTAAATTCGTTTACGGATAATATTTCTTTATTAACTGAATTTTGTTCAATACTTGCAAGAACATTAGATGATGATGCACCTGTCAGCATAAAAGCGGGAAGAACAATAAAAAACGATGTTAACGGGGAATTGGATTATTACAGAACTCTTTTAAACGGCGGTGAAGAATGGATTAAAAATTTTGAAGCTCAACAAAGAGAATTGACGGGAATTAAAAACCTAAAAGTTAATTATAATAAAAACTTCGGTTATTCAATAGAAATTTCAAAAGCCAACACTATAGAAATTCCTTCAAATTATGTCAGAAGGCAAACTCTTACTAACGCTGAAAGATATATTACGGATGAATTGAAGAAGCATGAAAATGATGTTTATTCAGCTCAATATAAATCTTTAGAGCTGGAGCAAAAAATATTTAATGATTTAGTTGAATATTCTAAATCTTTTGTGGATGACATAAAAGATATTTCAAAATTTTTATCAAGAGCGGATGTATTGTTATCGTTTGCGACGAGTGCAATTGAATCAAATTATGTCCGTCCGGAAATAGATGATTCAAATGAACTTTATATAAAAGACGGGCGTCATCCGGTTGTTGAAAAAATATTGCCTATGGGACAGTATGTGCCGAATGATTTAAAACTTATAGCTGATAAAAAAAATTATGAAGATACTCAATTTATGATTTTAACAGGGCCAAATATGGCAGGTAAATCAACATATATGAGGCAAAATGCATTAATAGTTTTATTGGCTCAGATAGGTTCATTTGTTCCGGCACAAGAGGCAAGAATAGGTGTTGTGGATAAAATATTTACAAGAGTGGGCGCTGTAGATGATTTATCCCTAGGGCAGTCTACTTTTATGGTGGAAATGACGGAAACCGCATATATTTTAAATAGTGCAACCGAAAAAAGCTTAATATTACTGGATGAAATAGGAAGAGGTACTTCTACATATGACGGTGTTGCTATTGCTTGGTCTGTTGCCGAATACATTGCAACAAAAATTAAAGCGAGAACAATTTTCGCAACTCATTATCATGAATTGAATGTTATGCCTAAATCTATTGACAGTATTAAAAACTACAGAATAACTCTTTCTGAGGAAAATGGTGAAATCTGTTTTCTCAGAAAAGTTATTGAAGGTTCTGCAAGTAAAAGCTATGGCATTCACGTTGCTAAAATGGCAGGATTACCTTCAAGTGTGGTTAATAAAGCGCAGAATCTTATGATTAAAATGCAAAAAAATTATTCAAAAGATTTATCATCCAAGAAAAATAAAAATACTAATTTGCCGGATGTTCCGCAATTGACTCTTTTTTGTGATTGAGAGAAAGTATTAGTATGAAGAAAATTGCTTTAATAAATCATGGATGTGCTAAAAATCTTGTTGATTCAGAGCTTATGCTCGGACTCTTGGCTGAAAACGGATATGAAATTACTCTCGATGAAACTAAATCCGATATTGTCATTATTAATACCTGTTCATTTATTCATGATGCGGAAAAAGAATCGGTAAAATCTGTTTTTGATATGATTTATGCCGGTAAAAAAGTAATTATAACCGGATGTCTGCCCCAAAAATATAAACTTGAACTTAAAGAACTTATTCCGGAAGCTCTTGCTTTTATAGGTACTTCCGAATTGAATAAAATTGTTGACGTTATTAAAAATATTGAAAAAAAAGAAAATAACAATTATTTGGTAAACGAAAATCCGATATACAGTTATCCTGAGAATATAAAAAGACAACAAATTACGGTTGGTGCTTCTTCTTATGTTAAAATTGCTGACGGGTGTGACTTTAATTGCGGTTATTGTGTTATTCCTCAATTGAGGGGACCTTATAAGTCCAGAAAAATTGAAAATATTGTTAATGAAGTAAAAGAGCTTGTTGAAAAAGGTGTTTCGGAGGTTGTTTTAATAGCTCAAGATACTACAAGCTACGGTAAAGACATTTACGGTAAACCTTCTTTAAAAGAACTTTTAATTGAATTAAATTCTATTGATGATTTAAAATGGATACGAATTATGTATACCTATCCGTCATTATTAACGGATGAATTATTGGATACGATAAATAAACTTGATAAAGTGGTTAAATATATTGATGTTCCGCTGCAGCATGTTAATAAAAACGTTTTGACTGCAATGAACAGACCTGTTTTAGACTACAGACAATTAATTAAAAAAATCAGAACGCATATTAAAGGTGCTGCAATAAGAACTACTTTTATTACGGGCTATCCGACAGAAACGCAAGAGGATTTTAACGAACTTTGTGATTTTGTTAAAGAAATGAAACTTGACAGAGTGGGAGTTTTTGAATTTTCAAGAGAAAAAAATACAAAGTCATACGCTTTAAAGCCTCAAATTCCCGCTAAAGAAAAACATTTAAGAAAAAAAATATTAATGGAGCTTCAACAATCCGTATCCAAAGAATTAAATAATAAAATGCTTAATAAAAAAATTGATTGTATAGTGGAAGATATACGAGATGACGAAATAGTAACGGCAAGAACATATAAAGATGCCCCTGAAGTTGACGGATTAATTTATATAAATACAAAAAAAGAATTATTGCCCGGAGATATAATTAAAGTAAAAGTAATCGGCGCTATGCAGTATGATTTAACGGGAGAATACTAGTTAAATCTTACTTTTGTTAAATCAGCTTTACGTATTCTTATATTTTTAGGTGTGATTTCAAGCAGTTCATCGTCACCTATATATTCCATACAATCTTCCAATGACATTTTTCTGTGTGCTTGAAGTGTTACCATAACATCAGCGGTTGCACTTCTCATATTGGTTAATTTCTTTGTTTTACAAACATTAATTTCAATATCTTGAGGTCTGTTGTGTTCTCCCACAACCATTCCTCTGTAGACTTTTGTTTTGGGTGTTAAGAAGAAAACACCTCTGTCTTCAAATTGAGCGAGTGCATAGGGTATAGCTTCACCTTGTTCGTGTGAAACTAATGAACCGTTGCGTTGTTTTGATATATCACCGGCATAAGGTTTATATGAATCAAATGTATGATTCATTATCCCTTCACCTCTTGTCATTCTTATAAATTCACCTCTGAAACCTATTAATCCTCTTGCGGGTATTGAAAAAGTCAATAATGTTCTTCCTTTAGAATTTTGCATATGAATCATTTCGCCTTTTCGGTTAGATAATTTTTCTATACAAGAACCTGCATATTCTTCAGGTACGTCGATTAAAAGATTTTCATACGGTTCTGTTAATTCATTGTTTATTCTCTTGAATATAACTTCAGGTTTTGATACTTGAAACTCAAATCCTTCTCTTCTCATAGTTTCTATTAAAATACTTAAATGGAGTTCTCCTCGACCGGAAACTCTGAAGCTTTCGGTGGTATCTGTATCTTCAACTCTTAAACTTACATTTTTTTCAAGTTCGTCATAAAGTCTTTTTCTTACTTGTCTTGAAGTAACAAATTTTCCCTCCTGACCTGCAAAAGGACTGTCATTTACTGAAAAAATCATTTGAAGAGTCGGCTCATCTACTTTAATTAACGGAAGTGCTTCCGTGGAATCGATTGAAGTAATTGTTTCTCCTATGTGAATATCATCAAAACCGGTGATTGCAATGATATCACCTGCTTGAGCTTCTTGTGTTTCCACTTTGCCTAAATCTTCAAATACATATAACTTTGCTATTTTTCCTCTTTCTATAGTTCCGTCCGCTTTTATTAAATTTACCTGCTGTTGGGATTTGATTATTCCGTTTTGAATTCTGCCTATGGCAATTCTTCCTACGTAATCATTATAATCAAGCGTTGTTGCCTGAAACTGTAATGTTTTATTTTTATCGCCTGAGGGATATTTTATATTTTTTATAATGCAGTCTAACAGAGGTTCAATAGTCTTTGAATCGTCATTTAAGTCAGTTTTTGCATAACCCGCAAGTCCGTTAGCATATATATAAGGGAAATCAATTAACTCAGGATTATCCGTAAGCTCGGTAAATAAATCAAAAACTTTATCAACGGTACCGTCAGGATCAGCACCTGTTTTATCTATTTTGTTAATAACGACAATAATTTTTATCCCTAATTCAAGAGCTTTTGATAATACAAATCTTGTTTGAGGCATAGGTCCTTCCGCAGCATCAACTATTAATAATGCTCCGTCTGCCATACCTAATACACGCTCTACTTCTCCTCCGAAATCTGCGTGCCCGGGAGTATCCACTATGTTTATTTTATAACCTTTATAATTTACTGATACATTCTTTGAAAGGATTGTTATTCCTCTTTCTCTTTCCAAGTCATTTGAGTCAAGTACTCTCTCTTGTACTTGCTGATTTTCCCTAAATACACCCGTTTGCTTTAGTATACTGTCTACTAACGTTGTTTTCCCATGGTCAACATGGGCTATTATAGCTACGTTTCTTATTTTCTTATTGTCCATTATTAATGTTTCCCGATAAATGTGTATATTAATAATTACATTTTATTATAAACAATTTAAAAATAACAAATTTTATGAGAAAAGATAATTAACTTTTAAATATTCAATAAGAATCTTTACGTTATTTTTAAGCTTTTCATAATCGGAATTATTATAAATAATATAATCCCAATCTTTTATATCATCTAAATCCGTTTCGGTAGTATCGTTGACAGAGGTCAAAATTCCCCTTTTACTTCTGGCTTCTTGAGAAGCCTCAACTCTTATGCAAAAAGCACCGTGGGAACGGAACAATTCTAATTCGTGCATTACTCTAATATCGGTAACAATGACATTTCCGTCATACTCAATAATGGAATTTAACCAGTAATCCGGATTTTTAGCCCTTCCCCAATCTCCTAAATCTATTAAATCTTGCCTGTATATTGATTTATTTTTTTCAATTTCTTCCAAACTTAAACCCGTTTGTTTTGAATACTGAATTTTTATTGCATCGGCAATCCCGATTCTTTTAAATGTTTTCAGCTCTTCAAGCAGAATTTTTGCAATTGTATCTTTTCCGGAATATTGTTTCCCGGAAAATACTATAATCTTCTTTATACTTTTAGTCATTTTTAATACTTAAACTGATACGTCTGTCGTCAGGATTGAATTTTAATATTGTAGTCTTAATTACATCGCCGACTTTTAATATAGTATTATTTTGATTTTGATATTCAATAAGTTCATTATTTGGTAACAGCGCTTCAACTCCGGGGAAAACTTCTACGAAAGCTCCAAAATGCTTAATTCTGGTAATTACACCTTCTATTTTTTCACCGTCTGAAATTTTACCTTTAGCTTCAATCCAAGGGTCTTTTTCAAGATTTTTTAAACTTAAACTTATTCTTTGTTTATCTTTATCTATAACAATAATTTCAACATTAATTTCATCACCGACTTTAAGAATGTCTGACGGATGATCAACCCATCTCCAGGATATTTGAGATAACGGCAATAATGCATCTACTCCTCCGATATCAACAAATGCACCGAAATCGGTAATTCTTACGACATCACCTTTTACTACTTGTCCTACTTCCACGGTTTCAAAGATATCTTTTTTATTCTCTTCTTTGTCATCAGAATAAACTTTTCTGTTGGATAAAATGAAATTACCCTGTTGTATATCCATGGTTAAAATTTTTAATTCTAATTTTTCACCTACAATATTATCCGTGGATTTTAATTTCAAATGGCTTGAAGGAACAAATCCTCTTACCCCTTTAACTTCAACAAGAACACCGCCTTTAACAACAGATATAACAACGCCTTCAACCATTTCGTCGTTAGCTTTTATTTGTTCAAGTTCTCTCCAGCTGTATGCTAACGCTACTTTCTTGTATGAAAGCATAAATCTGCCGTCCTCATCTTCCTCCCGAATTATTAAAAATTCATATTCTTGCCCCTTTTTCAGGGTTTCTTCTATACTTACTGTTTTATCAACTACTGCTTCTTTTACGGGAACATATGCTGCCGTTTTTGCACCTATGTCGACTATTACTCCCGCTGAATCATACGAACAAACTATACCTTTTACTAAATCACCTTTTTGAAAACTATAATCATAATTACCAAGTAACTCTTCAAATTCTTCATCAGTATAAATCTGTTCTGACATCTCTCTCTACCTCAAACTTTATTAGTAAATTATCAAAGATATTATACAGTTTTTTCCAGAATTTGTAAACCATTACAACTTTTTTTTTCTCAATATGTCTGTCGCAGTTATATATTGATGTTTTAAATCCTATAATGTCACTGATTTCGATTTATTTCACTGGTTAATTAAGCAATTAGTTTCCGTATTACAATATATTTTACTGTTTTTTATACCAAATAATCTTCGTATATACTCAAGGTTAATCTATTGTTTCTTAATTTGTTTAATGCTCTTGATTCCGTTTGTCTGATACATTCTTTTGTTACACCGTATAATTTCCCTATATCTTCAAGAGTTTGTTTCGCTTTTCCGTTTAATCCGAATCTTAATGTTATTACTTTTTGTTCCCTGTCTTTTAAATTGTATAACAGTGATACTACTTCTTTTTTTAAGGATTCATATTCGATTTCTTTTATCCCGCTTGCGTTTTTATCTTCTATTATATCTATTAATCTGACTTCTGAGCCGTTCTTTATTTCATAATCACCTTCAAGAGATAATGTCTTTTTATATGCATTTAAATAGTTGTTTATCTTTCCGGAATCCATATTCATTTTTTTCGCTATGTCATCTGTTTTTACTTCTTCTTTAGCTTCTTTTTCCATCTCGGATTTTATTTTTGAATATTTTGAAAGAGTTTCTTGTATATATACCGGTATTTTAACACAATGTGATTGTTCCGATATGGCTTTGAACATTGCCTGCTTTATCCACCATGATGCATATGTCGCAAATCTATACCCGAATTTCCAATTAAATTTATCTACAGCTGCGATTAACCCTATTGTTCCCTCTTGTATTAAATCTGTCATGGGTAATTTGCTTGTATGTATTACCTTCTTTGCTATTGTTACCACTAATCTTAAATTTGATTCTATTAATTTCTGTTTGGCTTCTTTACACCCTTCTTTCGCTGATTTTGCCAGCTCTTGTTCTTTTTCGGCACTTAATACTTCATATTTTGATATCTTCTTTATGTAACTGTTTATATTTGTTTCCGAAAATAATGCTCTGTTTGAAAAATTTTCAGACTCATTGTTTAAAACATAACTTGTAACCATGCTTTTATCTCCTGATTTTATCTTTTACACACACTTATTAATGACCACTATAAATAATGCCTGTTTAAGGGCACTTTCGGCTTTCGATTGTTGTAAATTATTATTTTCGGACTAACAATCGATTTATTATATGATATATTTTATATATCTTTAATATATCACTTGAGATATAAAATTTCAATCCTTTTATAAAGAAATGTTAAGTTAAAATTCAAATATGAAGAAATTTCTTAATATCTCGTAATAAAACTGATTTTAAAAAAAAGATTGATTACAATTTTAATATGTTAATACAGGGAAGCTCAAATACAAATATAAAAAGTCTGACGGCAAAAAAGTACATTGAACTGGATGAAATGGGGATTAGTGCCGATGAGATATTAACAATAGTTTTAAATCCGTATAAAAAGTCGGAGTTAATAAACGAGATAATATCTCTAGATAAAAAATACAAGTCAAAAAAGCTTAATATAATGACGTTTTCGGGGGTATGTTATAATGCGTTTAAAGATAATTGGGGATATATATCGGAGTTAATAGATGCAAAAGATACGGTGAATCCGAATTTATGCGGTTTGGAGGTATCTCAGTATATATTTAAAAAATGCATAAGAGAAGCTGATTTTTCGGATTATATTTGTAAAATTAATTTACTGCATCAATTATTTAGGCGGTATTCCCTTATAGTCAATAATTGTTTAACGCAAGAAGAGGTAAAAAATAGGTCAAAGACAGCGGGAGAAACATTTTATACGGAGGCTCAAAAAGCTATTGAAAATTATAAATTAAAGACTAATGAATACAGGAGTTTTGATTATTTACGCCAGTTGGCGGTATTGCCTTTAATATGTAAAAATACTGATTATTTTAAGAAGGTCAAGTATTTATTGGTTAATGATGCGGATGAATATTCGTATGCATTTTGGCAGTTTATTTATAATATCATGCCTGATTTAAAGGATTATTTTATAACTTATGACAAAGAGGGGTCAACACGCTGCGGTTATTTGTGCGCATATAAATCAGGGATTAAGGATTTTACAGATAAATATAATCCTAAAATTATTGAATTAAAGGATAAAACTCCATTTTATCCTATGGCTCAAAGGTTTTATAATGCGATTACAAATTCAGAAAAAATCAATTCGGAATCTTTAAAAATAAAAAATTCAATAAAACGATTTGATATGCTTAAAGAGGTTATAAATGATGTGGAAAGCCTGTTAAAATCAGGGGTAAAACCTTCTGAGATTGCTGTTATAACTCCGTTAACCGATGATATTTTAATGCGTGAATTTTCTTTAAATCCTTTCGGTATTGAATTTCAGTTTATTATAGGTAATCAAAAGCTTATTGAAGATAATAATATCAAGAATATTTTAATAATTTTAAAGCTGGTGCATGGTATTGAATTAAAGGATTATGAATTAAAAGGTTTAATGATTAATTTTTTAAGAATACCTTTTAAAAAATGTATAAAAATATTTAAATATTATGCGGATAAAAAAGAATTACCCGAAATCAAGTTTGAAGAAGAAGATAATGATTATAAATACAATAAGCTTATCTCGGTAATAAAGGCATTAAAATCGTGCAAAAATTCAATAGAATATGAGATAAGTTCCATACATACGAATTTAGTTGAGCAAAATAATGAAGCGGGAAGATTAAAGTATGAATTTTGGCTTAAGGAGGCAAAAAATTTTGAATCGGCATTTAAATCGGATTTAGGTGATTTAGCACAGGAATTTATTATTCAAACGGAAAATAGTATTATAAGCGAGAATCCTTCAGATGTTATTAAACTTGAAGGTAATAAGATTATTGTATCTACTCCGCAAAAGGTAATAGATTATTCCCTTAGAACAAATTACAAGTTATTTTTAGATATTTCTTACAGTGAGTGGATGAAACAAGATACGGGGACATTATATAATTCTTGGGTATTGAACAGGGACAATGATTTAAAGGAATTTACTTCTGATGATAATTTAAGGTTAACGAAAGATAAGACCGGAAGAATTATGAGGAAGTTAATACTTTTGGCTGATAAAGGAATATCTTTTTATTCAAGTATATATGACAATTTGGGAAATGAAAATTTCGGCGGGATTTCGGATTATTTCCAAATTGAAAATAATAATAAAGCGGAATTTAACATAACTGCAAGAGATGACCAAAAACCCGTATTAAATTATAAAAAAGGAAAAATGGGGATAATGGCGGTTCCGGGAGCCGGAAAAACCACTATCCTTTTAGCTTTAATTATTAAACTTATAAAAGAAGGCGTTAATGCGGAAAATATTTTTGTTTTAACTTATATGGAATCTGCTGCGAAGAATTTTAAAGAAAAGCTTAAAAATATTCTTCCTGATTCTTCATCACTTCCTAATATTTCTACCATCCACGGTCTTGCTTTAAGGATTATTAAAGAAAATGGAAGTTATATTAATTTGGGACTTGATGATAATTTTGATATAATTGACGATAATCAAAAAGAAAAAATTATTAAGGAATTATTTTTTAAACTTAAAATTGATGATGATAAATTTGAAAATTATTTAAGATGTATCTCAATTGTTAAATTATCTTTAAATGAAAAAGAGGTTACAACAAAGTACAAAGATATAAAAGAGTTTTATAATTTTATTGACGAATATAATAAAGTCTTAAAGCAGAATAATTTAATTGATTATGATGATATGTTATGTTATGCGTTAAAAATATTAAAAGAGAACAAAAATATATTAAAATACTACCAAAATATATGTAAATATATAATAGAGGATGAAGCGCAGGATTCAACGGAAATTCAGCAAATTTTAATAGGTATGCTGGCGGGAAAATATAATAATTATGTAAGGTGCGGGGATATAAATCAGGCAATAACTTCCACATTTACTGACAGCAATCTTAAAGGGTTTTATGATTTTATAAAAAATAATAAGAAAGTGGAAATGATTACATCACAAAGATGTTCAAAACCTATATATTCACTTGCAAATAAACTTATTAAAGTTTCTAAATCAAATCCCGAGCAAAAAAATGCATTTTATGATATTCAAATAAAGGGAACTCAATATAATCCCGTAACGGATTTAAAACCGCAATATTTATTTTTTGAGAATGAATCCGAAGAGAAAAATTTTATTCTTCAAAAGATAAGATTAATTCAAAAGGAAGAACCTTCTTCAAGTATTGCCGTTTTAATGAGGCTTAATTTTCAGGTTAATGATTTTAATGAATTTCTTTTAAATAATAATATTAAAACTGAAATCAGAACTGATTGTATTAGTCAAAAAATTATTTTCAGAATTATTTTTTCCGTATTAAAAATAATTGTTAATCCTTTAAATAATAAGTATTTGACGGAATTAATGAATTTATATATTGAAAACAATATATACAGTTTTGATGAAACGGATTATGAATATATAAAAAATTTAAAAGAACCGTTTATAAATATTGATGCCGACAAAATTGAATCGGAGGGTTTAATACAGTTATATTGGGATATAGATTATTGGCTGAATAAATCCTCGGAACCGATGGATTTATTGTCGTTTGATATAGGAAATTACTATTCAAAAAATAATACGGATAAGACTAATACCGGAATAATAGTTTCTTTAATCCGAAAGTTAATGTCCGAAACAACAAAAGCTGATGATTTACTGAAACAATTGGAATATTATTCTCAAAAACCAACGGGAAATTATAAATTTTTTGAAGATGAAGCAATACGGGAAAATTCCGTTAAAATAATGACAATGCACAAATCAAAGGGAGATGAGTTCGATTATGTATTTTGTCCCTCAATGAATCAGGAAAATTATCCCTCTTGTATAAAATATTCCAAAATTAAAAACGGAACACATTTTATTCAAACAATTAAAAATGTACAAACTCTGTCTGAAATTAAACCTATGGAGGAACTGAAAAAAGAGCAGACGGAAGAAACTTTAAGACTCATTTATGTCGGTATTACAAGGGCAAAAAAGGGTTTATATTTATCTAATGCTAAAAATTACTTAAGAAGAAAAAATACGGTTAATGTTGATATACTTGAAAAATTATTGTTATAAAATTTTTTAATAATATTTCACAAAATAATGATTTTTAAAACAACAAGTGCTATAATAGTAGTAGTTTAAATAAGTATATTAATTTTAGATTTTATAAAAAATTTAATATTAAAGAAAGGATTTCATGGCATATACACACGGAACACTTGAAAGTGAGATATTGAATGCTGTTTGGACAATGGAAGAAAACGGAGCAGATATAAAAAATATTTCGGTAAGCGAAGTATTGGATTATATAAATTCTACCGGTGCGCAAAGAGCATATACGACGGTAAAAACAGTAATGGACAGATTAGCGGAAAAGAAATTATTAAAACGTGAAAAAAGCGGAAAGAAGTTTTGCTATAAATCCGTAGAATCCAGGGAAGAAATGGCAAAAACCGCTATAGATAAATTAGCATTTCAGTATTTTAATAACGATATAAGGTCACTTATGAAAGTACTTGAAAAAAGATGTTTAAGCGCAAAAGTGTAAGCTATGAAGGTGCTCGTAAAAGAGTTGCAAAGATTTTTTTCGCTGTATTAACAAATAAAATAAGCATTCAGGAAGCTTTGACAAAATTTCCTAAAGATTGCGAAGATAAAACAATAATCGCAAGCTGGCATGCGCTTTGTCATCTGGAGGCGGATGAAGATATAAGATTAAAAGACTCAATGTTTAAAGAAGTTCAGGATGAATATATTGAGTTCATTGCCAATACCTTGGAAAAAGGATGTGCATTGCCTGAAAATATCATAAATTCTTATATACCTTATCATTCCGAAGCATTAATTACTCATTCCAAAACTTTTAAAGGAATTTGGAATGAGTTAAAAAGATTCTTATGCTGTTGATTTTAAAGTGATTTGTGATTTTTGTTTATTATGAGTCTTTTATACACTCTGATTTATTATTGCTTCATAACAATCATCACAAATAGTATCAAAACCTTGATGATTACCGAGTTTTCTGTATTTCCAGCAGCGCTCGCATTTTTCGCCTAACGCTTTTGTTACAAATACCGTGTAATTATCTTCGGAATATTCATTTAAAATGCCGTCAGGTTTTTCAGTAACAATGAATGCCTGAGAGGTTATGAAAATGTTATCCAGTTCTTTTTCATACTTTTTCAAAAGTTCGGAATTATCTGAGATTATATAAACCGCAGTTTCAAGTGAACTTCCTATTTTCTTATCCGCTCTTAAAGGTTCAATTGCTTTTGTTACTATTTCACGTACTTTTAAAATCTGAGAAAATTCTTCTTCTGATTTCGGATTATTCCATTTTGGATTAACTTTAGGCCAATCGGAAAGAAGAATACTTTCAAGTCCGCCCCTTTGGTTTTGAGGTGTATTTTGCCATATATCCTCAGCCTGATGAGGCATTACGGGAACAAGTATTCTTGTAAGCGCTTGTGATATTTCATACAGTACCGTTTGGCATGCTTTCCTTGAAAGTGATTTTTTACCGCTTGTATAAAGTCTGTCTTTTACTATATCCAAGTAAAAGGAACTTAAATCAACGGCGGCAAAATTCTGCAAATATTGAAAATATCTGTAAAATTCGTATGTTTCAAATGCATCGGTTACATTATTTATTAAGATATTCAATTTATGTAGAGCAAATTTATCGATTTCTTTTAAATCTTCATAATTAACGTAATCGGCTTTTGGGTCAAAATCAAATAAATTGCCGAGTAAAAATCTTGCCGTATTTCTTGTCTTTTTAAAGATTTCAACTAATTGTTTTATTATATTATCACCTATTTTAACATCATTTCTGTAATCAATTGATGCAGCCCATAGTCTTAAAATATCAGCTCCGTAGTTTTTGATTATGTCATCGGGTCTTATGTAATTACCTAAAGATTTAGACATTTTTCTTCCGTCCTCGCCGAAAACAAATCCGTGGGTAAGAACTTGTTTATAAGGAGCGTGTTCAGTTGTAGCTACGGAAGTTAAAAGAGATGATTGGAACCATCCTCTGTGCTGGTCTGAGCCTTCAAGATACATATCAACAGGTGTATGACCCAGCTCGTCAGAACGTTTTTCTACTACCGCTCTCCAAGATATACCGGAATCAAACCATACATCCATTATATCTTTTTCTTTTCTGAAATGGGTTTTACCGCATTTAGGACATTTAAACCCTTTTGGAAGAAGTTCTTCAGCGCTGTGATTTACCCAAGCATCGGAACTTTCTTTTTCATATATTTTAGCAATATTTTCAATGGTTTCATCAGTGCAAATGACTTCACCGCAGTCCTCGCAATAAAATACCGGAATCGGAACACCCCATGCTCTTTGACGTGATATGCACCAATCCGTTCTTCCGGAAACCATATTACCTATTCTGCTTTCACCGCTTGCAGGAATCCATTTAACATTTTTTATGGCTTCCATTGCTTTATCTCTGAATTTATCAACTTTTACAAACCATTGAGGTGTAGCTCTGTATATAACGGGATTTTTACATCTCCAGCAGTGAGGATAACTGTGTGTTATATCGGATTTAGCCAGCAATGCTTTTTTGGCTTCCAGTTTTTGTATAACTATTTCATTACCTTTATAATACGGAACTCCTATTAAATCAGGGTCATTGAACATATCTGATTGTTGCCATATACCTTTTGAATCCAACGGAGAAAATGTAGGTATGGAATATTTTTGGCATACTTCCCAGTCCTCAAGACCATGTCCGGGAGCCGTATGTACACAACCCGTACCTGCATCAAGCGTAACATGATCACCTAATATAAGTTTACTTTCACGCTCATATAAAGGATGATAAGTACTCATATTTTCTAATTCCGAGCCGTTTAGAGTTCCTGATATTTTTATTTCGTTTTCATCCCATTCAACACCGTTTAAAAAGCTCTTCAACAGTTCGGTTGCAACTATATAATTATCATTTTTATAAGTGAATACAGTGTATTCAAGTCTTGAATTTAAACAAACAGCCAAGTTTGAAGGAATTGTCCATGGAGTTGTTGTCCAAATAACAACGTATAAATCATTTTGTGAGTCTGCTCCTATAATGTTATAAACCTTATTTTTGTCCTCTTCTTTAAATTTAAATCTGACATAAATGCTTGTTGAAACATGATCTGCATATTCAACTTCCGCTTCAGCCAGAGCAGTTTCACAAGATGCACACCAATATACCGGTTTTAATCCTTTTTCAATATATCCTTTTTTATACATTTCACCGAAAACTCTTATTTGTTCGGCTTCGTATTCAGGTGCAATAGTAAGATAAGGATTTGACCAATTTCCGAGTACCCCTAAACGTTTAAATGCAGCTTCCTGACCTTTTAAACTGTTTTTTGCATATTCTCTGCATTTTTCTCTTAGTTCGCCTTCGGTTAAAGCTTGCCGTCCGCCTTTTATAGTTTTAACTACTGCATTTTCTATCGGCAGACCATGTGCATCATATCCCGGTACATATGGTGAATAGTACCCTCTTTGGGATTTATATTTTATAATTATATCCTTTAATATCTTATTTAACGCCGTTCCTACGTGTATTTTATCCGAGCTTAAATAAGGAGGCCCGTCATGCAAAACAAAAGAATTGGATTTATTTTTACTTTCCAATATTTTTTTATATATATTGTTCTCTTCCCAGAATTTTTGAGTTACCGGTTCTTTTTGAACTGCATTGGCACGCATTTCTAACGTGGTTTTTGGTAAATTTATACTGTCTTTATAATCTTTTTTTTCACACTCTGTCATAACATACACCTGTTTTATTCTTACATATTATACATTTTAATATAAAAATATTTTACAATAAAAAGGCAATTTTTATATTTTTTTATACTTATAAAAATTAGGAATAGATTATGCCTCAAAATATCAGCTTTGTAAAAACAATACATCCTGTTGAAGGAAATATAAAAAATCCTGAAAAATACAAGCATTATAATATGCCTGTAAAGGATTATTTTGTCAAAAGCAACAGCGGAATTGACGAAAAAGTTTCCTGTGCCAAAGCTCAGATTATTAAAACAATTAAAAACGAAAACAAAGAACAGATATTTGTTATTAATCCTGACGGAAGTATGTATACTGAAATCGGGGATAAAGATTCTTGTAATATTGATAAATCCTTAATTCAAACAGGAGGAATTTTAGTTCACGGACATCCTATAAAATTGCCTTTATCAAATCCTGATATAATTGTTCTTTTAAATACGGATGCAATAAGTCAGGAAGCTGTCTGCGAGGATGGTTCATATTCAAAATTAACAAAAAAATTTCCGTTTAAACTTGACAGACATACTTCTCCTTCGTTTTTTGAACTGGAAAAACAATTAAACAAAATGGTGCTGGATGAATTAGGTGTTGATTATTCATATGATAAAGATGATGTTATAATGATGGCGGTTGATGCTTTTAATGACAGGACTTGCGATGATTTGACAAAGCTCTCTTATGAGGAAATTTTAAACTATATTAAAAAATTCGGTATAGATGTTCAAGATACTGAAAATATCAATGATATTACGGAAAAAATACAAAACCCTTTCTTGCTTTATAAAATGTCCGTAGAGCCTTATAAATATGATAAGTTACATCAGGCTATTTTAGATAATAATGATAAAATTCAGGAGTATTTATCTTCGAAAGAAGGTATTCAGCTTCAAAACCAATTTTTAAATAATACAGCCGATAAATATAATTTGATTTATGAAACAAATATGGTTTAATGCCTGCGTTTATTAAATATGATATTATATGTTTATGAAAAAATTATATAAAATTGCTGGCTGTATAATACTTATTCTTGGCGGTATTTCAATGATTCTGCCGTTTATTTATATGTTTTGCCTGTCTTTAATGTCGGATAAACAAATTTTCAGTTCAACAGTTAATTTTATTCCCTCTCCCGTTACGGGAGAAAACTATAAATACGTAATTGAAAATGCGGATATATTCAGATATTTTTATAACAGTATGTTTGTTGCAATTGCAACCACAATAGGTCAGGTAATAATATCTGCAGCAGCAGGTTACGGTTTTGCCAGATTCAAATTTAAATATAAAGAAATATTGTTTGTATTAATACTGGTATCAATGATGATACCGCCACAGGTTAATATAGTACCTTTATTTTTTATAATGAAACAATTTAATTGGATAGATACATATTGGGCATTAATAGTACCCGGTTTGTTTGGCGGATTTGGAGTATTTATGATGCGCCAGTGGTTTAAAGCCATGCCGGAAGATATGGAAGCATCTGCGAAGTTAGACGGATGCGGAAATTTTGAAGTTTTTTACAGAATAGCGCTTCCGATGGCATTACCGGCATTGGTTACTCTGGGTATATTTACATTTATAACAACTTGGAACAGTTTTATGTGGCCCTTGATAGTAACAGGTTCCGATTCTCTCAGAACTCTTCCGTTAGCGCTTGCTAATTTTAAAGGCAGTTTTAGAGAAATTACGGATTGGGGTGCTTTAACCGCATTTTCTACCATATGTTCACTACCCGTTATAGGAGTATTTCTATTGGGAAGAAAATATTTTATTAATGATATTTTAAACGGCGGATTAAAGGAATAATAGTATTATAAAGGATTTGACGTTAATGCTTGTGCTGAAAGTTCACGTTTTATATCTTCAACCAGAATGTATTCAATTTCGGAATTATCATCTTTTCTTAAATAAACATCCTTTATTCCTGCCTGAACAATAAATCTTTTACACAAAATACAAATAAAATTATGACCGTAAATATACATTGTAGCGTTTTGGCATCTGTCTTGACCTGCTTGAATAATAGCATTTTGTTCTGCGTGAATGCTTCTGCATGTTTCATACATTGTACCTGAGGGGATATTATTTTCAATTCTGTAACATTTTCCCAATTCATAACAAGATACTACCTTTGACGGTGTTCCGTTATATCCTGTGGCTTTAATTTTTTTATCTTCACCTACAATTACCGCTCCTACATGTGCCCTTAGGCAGTTTGAGCGTGATGCACAAGTTTTCGCTATCTCAAGAAAATATTCATTCCATTCTTTAACCATATTACCCACGATTCAATTTGATTTTTTCTTATTATAGCACCAGACTTCATATTAAGTAACATTAGTTTGTAAATTATTTATAAATATTCAAAAATTAATTTAAAATTATTTTATGGATAAAGGACAATTATCAAAGGAAAAAAAGACAAGTTTTTGGATTAGTATTACCGGATACAGAACATTAATTGTTCTTAAAACTTTAATGGAAAAAAGCTGTACCAAAAAAGAACTTCAAGAACTTTTACTTAATAATAAAATTACGAAAAATTCAGTTTCCGAAGATACCATTCTTGTTGTAATTAATACATTAAAAGCTGCTGGATGTAAAATTTCCAAACCTAATAAATCAAATAACTATAAGTATGAGTTAATTTATCATCCTTTTGATTTAAATTTATCAGAAGAAGAACTTTATGCATTAAATTTGCTCAGGGACAGAATATCCGAAGAATTAAGTTTGCAGCAGATTATCAAAATAAACAATCTGTATGATAAATTAATTGCTTTGACCAACAATGAGGTAATGGCGGAAACGGTAAAAAATACAAAACCTTTAGGCAATATAAATGAAAAAGTTCTTAATGAACTTTCAAATTCCTCCATAATAGGTAAAAGAGTTCAAATTCAATATAAATCTTCAACCGATAATAATATTGAACAGCTTGACATTATTCCTTATAGACCTGTTTATGAAAATAAAAGAATTTATTTATGGTGCTATATTTTTAAATATCAAACAAATACTTTATTAAATTTTTCAAGAATTTTAAAAATTAATTCAATAAATATATCAGAAAAATACGACATTAATAACGAGTATGAGGTTATATATACAATAAAAGATTCTGCCTGTATTGATTTCGAATTAAAAGATTATGAAGAAATAACAGAAAAAAAAGATAATTATATAAAAATTAAAGCACATGTTTCAAATGAATTTTGGTTTATACAAAGAATATTACAGTTTGGTGCGGATTTTAAAATAGTTTCACCTAATTTTTTTAAACAAAAACTGATTAATAAAATAAAATTAATGCAAAAAAGGTATGAAGTATGACTACATCAGAAAAAAACAGCGATACTGCACTTAGACTTTTAGAAATATTAAAAATACTTTTTATAAAAGACGTTACAAAACACGAATTAATTAATCAATTAAAGGGAAATAAGTCGTTTGTAAATGTATACACTCAAGAAGCGTTTATAAAATATTTCAGTACTTTACAGGCAATAGGATTTAATATTGTTAAAGAAGGCAGAAAATATAAACTTACAAATGCCATGAAAAATATTGAACTTTCTAATGAAGAAGAAAATCTTATCTTAAAACTTTTGAAAAATGCAAATAAACTTTATAACAAGGATTTAGAAGAAAAAATTTATAATATATTTTTTAAAGTTCAAAAATTTACTAATTTAAATTTTGAAAAAGAAATAGAAAAAATTAAGAATGAAAATACAAAAATTTCTGATGATAATATAAAGAATAATATAATTACAACCTTAGTAAATTATATACAAGATAAGCATTTATTAAGTATAAAAATACAAAAACCGAATCAGATTGAAGAAAATGTAATAGCGGAAATAAAAAATGTAACGGAAAAAAAAGGCAAGATATATTTAACTTTTTATAATTCATCTTGGGGTAAAAACAGGAAATTTGCGTTAGATAATATTAGCGAAATAAAACAATTGCCTAAAAAATCGGCAGAAATTAAAATTAATAATTCTTATGTGTTTGAAGTATACGGCAGATTATCTAAATCATACAGATTAAGAACATCGGAAAAAGTTATTGATTACGGCTTGAATTTTATAAGAATATCAAACGAAGGAGAGGACAGGGAAACTTTTTTGTTAAGACTGTTAAAATACGGTGAAAATTGTAAAATAATTAAACCTTTATCCCTGCAAAAAGAATTTATTAATCTTACAAATTCAATATTAAAAAATTTGGAGGAAGTTTAATGAAAACAATTGCACTTATTCCGATTGATAACAGAAGTGTATGTTATGAACTTCCCAAACAAATAATAGATTCGGATAAAGAATATAACTTATTATTACCGCCTAAAGAATATTTGGGTGATTTAACAAAGTATGCAAAAAATGATGAAATATTATCTTGGCTTAAATCACTTAAAAATCCTGATATTATAGTTATTTCTCTTGATACTGCGGCATACGGAGGTTTAATTTCTTCAAGAAGAAGTAATGATTCTTTTAAAAAGGTTAAACAAAGAATTGATAAATTAGTTAATGTGATAAATAAATTTAATTCAAAAGTATATGCTTTTTCAAGTATAATGAGAATTTCCGATAATAATGTAAATGAAGAAGAAAAAGAGTATTGGAATTTATACGGAAAAAAAATATTTAATTATTCTTTTAATTTACATAAATCAAAGGTACTGGGTGAATATTACGATAGTAAATCGAATCAAATACCGGATGAAATTTTAAATGATTATTTGAATACCAGAAAGCGCAATTTTGAGATAAATAAATATTATATAGATTTAAAAAATAAAGGTGTATTTGATACTTTGGTATTTTCAAAAGATGACTGCGCACAATACGGATTGAATGTTGAGGAATCTGAATTATTAGAGCAGTATGCAAAATCGGGGGAAAATATATACATTAAAACAGGTGCCGATGAGATACCGTTATCATTAATATCCCGTGCAATAAATAAAGAAAAAAAAATAAAAATATGTCCCGTATATACAAATAAAGAGGGTAAAAATAAAATATCAAAGTATGAAGATATAGATGTGGAGGCATCCGTAAACTCACAAATAGAATTGTGCGGTGCGGAATTATCCGATGAAACTCATTGTGATTTAATTATGCTTGTAAATAATTTTAAAACCGAACAGGGCGAATTGGTTATGGGGATTAATGTTCCTTTATTTGAAGGGAATATTGATGATTTTGATAAACCTTATTTTATATGTGATATTTTAAATGCGAACGGAAGTGATAATAATTTTGTGCAAAAAGCTGTAATAGAAAAGGAATTAAAAGAGTATTACGGATATTCCGGATGGAATACCACGGGAAATACGCTGGGATGCGGAATAAGCATGGCATTAACGTATTATAAAGCAAAGAAGCCTGACAATACGGCATTTAATAAATTGAATACCATAAGACTGTTGGATGATTGGGCATATCAGGCAAATGTAAGAGGGCAAATAAGGGATAAGAAAGAAAATCTGTATAACAATATAATAAAAGAAAAAATGTCTTATTATGAAAAAACGGTTTTAAAAAAATTTAATTTAGAAGGAGTTGAAGTTAAATATAGTTTTCCATGGGACAGATTCTTTGAGATAAGAATCGATATTAGTTCCGAAATATAATAAACAATCAAGTTGATATATAATTATGAGAGTGATATAAAATTATATTAGATATAAAAGGGGAATATCATGGAAAAGAACAGTGAGAATTTACATATATTAAGACATTCGGCATCACATATTATGGCACAGGCAGTACAAAAATTATTTCCTGAAGCAAAATTAGCAATAGGGCCGAGTGTTGAAAACGGATTTTATTATGATTTTGATTTGGACAATCATTCCTTTACGGATGAGGATTTGGCAAATATAGAAGCCGAAATGAAAAATATATTAAAAGAAACACTGACGTTTGAGAAATATGAAATTCCCGATGTACAAAAACAAATAGAAGAATTTAAGTCAGAAGGCGAAATATATAAAGCGGAGTTATTGGAAGAACATAGAAATGACAATCCGACACTGTATTTAACAAAAGATAAAAACGGGAATGTATTGTTTAATGATTTATGCCGGGGACCGCATTTACCCAATACGTCGTATATAAAAGCAAATGCAATAAAAGTTATGAAAGTTGCAGGTGCATATTGGAGAGGCAATGAAAAAAATAAAATGCTTCAAAGGATATATGCAACAGCATTTTGGAATAAAGAGGACTTAGCTGAATATTTAAATTATTTGGAAGAAGCACAAAAAAGAGATCACAGAAAACTGGGTACGGCTTTGGATTTGTTTTCCGTACGTGAAGAAATAGGCGGCGGATTGGTATTATGGCATCCTAATCTGGCAATTGTTCGTGAGGAAATAGAAAATTATTGGAGAACCGAACACAGAAAAAGAGGATATGTAATTGTTCATACTCCGCAATTAGCGAAATCAAAGTTATGGGAATTATCGGGACATATTGACCATTATAAAGAAAATATGTTCTTTATCAGAAAAGAAAGTGAAGATGAAGAGCAATATATAGTAAAACCGATGAATTGTCCGTTTCATATTATGATATATCAAGCAAACAGATATTCATATCGTTCTTTACCCTTAAGAATGGCAGAATTGGGAACGGTATATCGTAAAGAGAAATCAGGTGCATTATCAGGTTTGACACGTGTTCAAGGGTTTACTCAGGATGATGCTCATATATTCTGTACTCCCGAGCAGTTAGTTGATGAAATTAACGGAATAATAGATTTCGTTTCGGATACAATGAAAATATTTAATATGGATTTTGAAGTGGAACTTTCAACACGCCCCGAAAGTTATGTAGGCGATTTAAAGAACTGGGAGCTTGCTGAATCGGGACTTAAAGAAGCTTTGAATAAACGAGGAATGAAATATGAAATCAATGAAGGGGACGGTGCTTTTTACGGGCCTAAAATTGATTTCAAAGTAAAAGATGCATTAAACAGAACATGGCAGTGTGCTACAATTCAATTGGATTTTAATTTGCCTGAACGTTTCGAGATTAAATATCAGGATAAAGACGGGCAAATGAAAACACCTGTTATGCTGCACAGAGTTATATTCGGTTCAATGGAAAGATTCCATGGTATATTAATAGAACATTTTGCAGGTGCGTTTCCGATGTGGCTTGCTCCAAGTCAGGTTTGCATTGTACCTATTGCAGAACGTCATAATGATTATGCTAAAAAGCTATATGACAGATTATTTAAAGAAGGAATAAGAGTAAAACTTGATGATCGTTCAGAAAGCATGAGTTATAAAATAAGAGAAGCGCTTCAGGGTAATAAAATACCTTATGTACTTGTTGCAGGAGATAAAGAAATAGACGAAAATCAAGTTTCCGTAAGAATAAGAGGTATAGGCGAAGCAGGTAAAATGTCCGTTGATGAGTTTATCCGTATAGCGAAAGATAAAATTCAAACAAAAACTCAAAATTTAGCTTTAAATTAAAGTATATCGTTAAAAATGTTTTTGATTCTTTCAATACAGCCTTGAGGGCTTAAATACCATTCACGGAACGATATTCTTTCAACATTTGCGCCTGTTCTTTCAATTAAGGTCTGCTTTTTCATCGGAGTTTTTATTGATTTTATATTATCTTCAGCTCCGTCTATTTCAATAATTAATACTTTACCTGACGGCGCAGTTACGGTTAAATCCGTGCTTAAGCCTGCAAGGATTTTTCCGGCTTCTACTTTAAATCCTTCTTTTGTAAGTGCTTGCGCTATTTCTTTTTCTAACCTGTTTTTATATATATTTGTATCTATATCTAAATCTGTTTTTAAATTGGATTTTTGTATATATTCCTGAACGTATTCAATATAATCTTTTAAAAGCCCTGAAGGAAGTGATTTTGGGTCTTTGGATAAAAATATAATTTGTTTTTTTCTTGCTCTTGTTATTGCAACATTAAATAAATTCGGGATTTGCAAAAATGTTAAGCTTTGATTGAAACTGTTATTCGCTATTGCCCACGAAATTATAATTATATCTCTTTCATCACCTTGGAATGTATGTGCGGTACCGATTTCAATTTTATGCTTTCTTATTGTTGATTCCGGAAGTACTTGATAAACAGCTTTTTTGATTAATTCAACCTGACCTCTAAACGGTGATATAATACCGATTGATACAGGTTCATAATCTTGAGGTTTATTTCTTTCGTCATCTTGTATTATTTCTTGCAGTTTATTCATTACCGCTTCAGTTTCAGGCATGTTTCTGGTTATATCATAATCAACTTTACCTTCCGGTACTTGTATTAGTTCAAGTACATTTGAATCATTGCATTGTGACATAATTCTTATTCTGTCGCCGTAAAATTCTTTATTGCTGAAATCAATAATAGGTGCATAACTTCTGAAATGTTCATCGAGTAAAACGGGTTTTGTTGAGTAATAGTTAGCTAAATCAAACATTGAATTTGTTCTGAATCTCCACATTAATTGATATTTATCCGGAATTTCATATTGACTTAAAAAGGATTGTTCTTTAGATTTTTCAAGGAATGAAAGGTGAGGTAATTGTTTATCATCACCGACAATAACAGCTTTTTTGCATCTGAATAAAATAGGCAGACAACTTGCAATATCGCATTGAGAAGATTCATCAATAATAGCGACATCAAATAAGCCGGGTTTCAAAGGAAGCGAGGCTGAAACCGCATAAGTAGTCACACACCAGCAAGGAAACGCTTCCAATAACGGTTTAAAATCTTCATCTTCCAATAATCTGTTTTGCAGATTTTTTCTTCTTGTTATCAATGCTTTTGTGTGTACTATTAACCTTTGTCGTTTAACTTGGTCACGTAATAATCCTTTAAGTGATGTTCTTCTTTTTCCTTTTAATATTTCAACAGCCAGTTTTCTTTGTTTTTTCTTAAGAATTTTTATTTCTTCAATAATATTGTGAATATTACCGATTTTAAATAGCTGAGTTTCAATGAATCCGGCTTTAGCTGATAATTTAGCAAGAGTTAATTCAAGCTTTAATCTTTCAAGATGTTCAATATCGGGTTTAAAGTCTTTACTTTGAATAAGTTTTTTTAATTGATAACCGGCGAATTTAGTTGTTATATCCGAAATAATGCCGTTTTTTCTCGCATTTTTTTCAAGATTTATTATTGCATTTTCAATATTATCAATTTCTTGTAAAGTATATTTGCTGTTAAGAAATTCAAGATTACCTATGTATGCTGATTTTTCATCCCTCTCTTTTATAACATCAGTCCATTCTTCTTCTAATTTAATAATGTCCTCACATTTTTTTTCAAGATTTCTTATAGACGTGATTAATTTATGCATGTCATCAACATCAACAATAATGGAATCTTCAAATCCGTTATCCAAATCAACTTTATTAGAGATTAAGTCTTGAAGAGCGAAAGATAACTGTTTTTGGTAGTTGGTTCTTCCTGCTCTTAAAGCAAGAAAAGGAGCCCCAAAGTCATTAAGCCTGTCTGCGACAACGTCTGTTGCTTTATCCATTCTCGATGCAACTAAAACCGTTTTCCCGTTTGAAATTAAATGACATATCAGATTAACTATAGTTTGAGATTTACCTGTTCCGGGAGGGCCGTATACTGATAAAATAGTATTATCTTCAAGATTTTTTATTACATCCTCCTGCGAATCACTTAATGATAAAGGTGTTACGGATACGAAATCTTTTAAATTATTATCTTTAATAATTTTAGATGCCATTTTGCCTTTACCTTGAAGGTATTCTTCATTGACAATATTTAACGCCGTTTCTCTGATAACTCCGGAAGGTTTTTCCGCAATCTGCGTCAGTTCATATAATACCCCTGCCGTAACTAAGGGACGTTTTGTCAGTATAATAGCACTTTTATTTGTTAATACTACTTTATCTGCTTTTAATTTCGGTTTTGGTTTATCCGCTTCAATTTCTTCTATTGTATCTTCAAGATTTTCATAATTGATTTGTTTTTCCGGATTGGGAGTTATGTTTTCCGCTTCAATATTGTTTTCTAATTCTTCTGTTTTGTTAAGTTCCAACTCTAAGTCGGGAATTAAAGATTTTAAAGTCGTTAAAAATATATTTAAATCATCTTCTTTTAAAGGTAATTTAGGAACAACATCCAATAAGCCGTCGAGCATATTGTCTATTTCATCTTCTTCTCCCGGCAGATTCATTAAACTTGTCAGGGCTGCAGTATTCAAAGAAAGACCTTCTTCCTGTACACTGCATTCAATATTCATACCTGAGCGTTCTAATTTACAAGTTGAGTATAAAAGCGGTGTTAAAAATTCATTTTTTCTTTTAGTCTTTGCATTTTTACCGACTAAAAATAAATAACCGTATATTAAATATTTATCTGTTTTGCTGTTCTCGCTAAGCAGCATAAGCTCAGTTAAATATGAGTCTGCTCCGTCAAGTTTTAAAGCTTGAGGGTATGACGTAAAAAGTTTTTCGCTGCTTAATATTGAATCTGACGGAACTTTATTTTCCGCTTCAAGGAAAATCCATTTATTTTCTTTATCTTGGCTCAAATTTCTGAAAGTCGAGCTTTGAACTTCTTCTCTTACACAATCATGCAAATAAAGACTTAATCTTTTAATAAAACTGTTATGAAATGCCGAATTTAATATTTTAGTAGCTTCCTGAAGCATAATTTCCCCTATTCCGCCTTTAATTTAGTTATTATATCATTTTATGTTATTAACTTAAAGGTTTTTAAGGATTTATGCTCAAATTTCATACAAAAAATGTAGTTATTTAATTAAATCTGAATAAGGTAAAGATTTAATATAATTTTCAATATATTCAAAATCGACAGTTCCGTCTTTTTTAGATGGAAGTTTGATTTTTAAATTTTGAATTCTTTTTGTACCAAGTTTTCTTCCATATGCATATTTAAATTTTTCTTTTTCTATTACTGTTTTAATAAATAAAGCAATATAAACATTTAGATTAAATTTTGGAGTTAAAATTCTTATATCATCAGGAGAAGAACAATATGGTTTTGATTGATAAAAAGTTGAACAGACAGAACCATTTCTTGCTATTGTAATTGTATTTTCTTTTTGCGACGGTTTAGCATCTATGTATCCTGTAATACCGTTATTTTCAGAAGAAGAACCTATATAAATTGTTTTCCCAAAATTGCTGTGTTGCAAATTTTCGTCTTTTGATACTGAAATATCAAATAATTCTGATAATTTAAATTCTTTCCAGTATTTTAAATCTTTTAGTTTACTATTATTTATATTTATATTAGTTTTTATATTTTTTGAATTTTTATTATAAATAGATTTTATATAATTATGCATAAATTCTATGTCAGGTTTATTATTTTTTGCCGGTAGATTTATGATTTCATTAATAAATTTATTTTTTTGTATTGGTCTGTTATAAGTGTATTTTTGTTCTAATAAAACATTTAATACAGTACATAAATATAAAGCTGAATAAAAATTAATATATTTATTTCTTAAAACTAAAATATTTTGACTGGCAATGAAGTCTTTTGGCTGCCAGAAAGCTTTAAATGTTCCTACCATACTGATAGTAATGCAATTTCCTTTTGTTAAATCTTCCGGTGAAACATCACTATAACATTGCAGACCGTTGTTAGATGAACTTCTGCCAACAAATGGATATTGCCCGTTTTGATTTAATTGATTTTTATCAAAACTTTTTGCAATACTAATTTCTTCAAATACATCCTTAATAAAAAAATTTTTATTCATTCAATATCACCGGACTTAACTAAATATGATAAGTAATCTTTGACTGTTTGTTCAAAATCCTTTGATGAAAGTTTTGTATAATCGGTGTCCATATATGCTTCGCAAAGCCATTCGTCATTATATGACACACAATGTCTTGCTGAAATTCCTTGAACAATATCACGATTTCTATATAAAGTAAGCCATTTTTGTTTAATTTGATTCCATTTATTGTATGCATCTATTCTGCCAAGTTTTTTACGTTTAACAAATCCATCATCTTTGCAATAACAAAAAAATGTTTCTTGTGAACTATTATGAGGAGTATGTGCTTCCCATACCATTACACATACATTAGTTCCTGTTGGGTAAAAAATATCGTCAGGCATACTAAAAACGGCTTTTAGTGTATGATTTTTCATTAAACGTTCTCTTGTTGTTTTAAATTTTGTGCCTATTGCACAACTCATAGGTACAACAACTACCCCTACCCCTCCGGGAACTAGAATATTTAATAAATGTTCGGTAAATTCAAGTTCTTCCTTATCTGTTTGAGAATATGGCGGATTGATTAGACCTATATTTATATTCTTTTCTTTTAATTTTTTTGTTATTTCACTGTTAAAACAATCGCCTTTGAAAATATTAGATTTTCCATCTTTACGAATAATCATATTTGCAATGGCGAGAGTATATAAGCCTTCATCAAATTCTACGCCATATAAACCGTTTAGTCTTATTTTTTCGATTTCTTTTGCATTGGCATTTTGAAACATTTTACTCATTGCAGTAACTAAAAACGATGCAGACCCGCAGCATATATCAACAACTTTACTATTTTTATTGACACCGGCTAATTCGCACATAAATTCCGTTAAATGTTGAGGTGTTAATACAATACCAAGTCCGCTTCCATCTCCTCCGGAATATTTTATGAATTCATGATAAAATACCCCTAAAGCATCTATTGTACTGTCTGCATAGTCCATCATAGGCTTAATTTTCATTTCCAATTGTTCTATATACCAAGTAATAGAATTTCTGTGTCCTAACGGAATATCTGCAAATTTAGTATTATCTTGCAATGTTTTAAAAACTTGTTTTATGTAATTTATTCTGTTACTTTTAATTTCACTGTTCTCAAGTACATTTTCAATGGCTGATTGTATGTTTTGAATAACTGTTTTATAAGATGTTAATGACGAATATGATTTACAAAAATCAGAATCATTTAAAGCAATAAGTATTCCTGCAATAAATATCGGTTTATGCCCTTCAATAACTTTTATTTCCCGTAAAGCATTATGCATCATTATTGCCGTATCTCTAATTTCATCAAGAGAATATGCTTTTTTTAGTTTATTTCCTTTTATTAGCTCGATATAATTTAAAGGTTCAAGAATTATATCTCTTGCTTTAGTTAACTCAGTAAAAATATCTTGTTTTTTTTGCCAGTAAAAAGTGTTAACTTTGATATTATCTTTTTTTGTTCCGCTTATTGCTATAGCTATTACGTTATATTCTTCTTTTAGAAATTTAGCATAATATAATACTCCGTCTACTGCATAATTTTTAGGATGATTCATTTTAGGAGTTATATGTTGTGAAATAGCTTTTTTACATTCTACTACTATTATTGTTGAGGCATCATCATTAAAGGTGATGATATATTCCGGTTTACCTTTCCCACCTGAACATTGTTCATAATTATCTAATTCACATTCTTTTGGTTTTCCGCCCGCTTTTTTTAATAATTTATTTATTTTATCAATTGATTCAACATCACCTTGAGGAAAAACAAATCCGAAATCTGTTTTCCCTATATTACATTTCATTTCTTGCAGGGTTATACTCTCTGTATATTGTTCTATTGTCATTTATAATTCATCAAATAAGCTATAGCAATTATAATTATAATTTTGATTTATTAATATAGGCAAATTATTTACAATTTATAGCTTTTTGAATACGATATTTAACTTTCTCTTTTCCGAGTACTTCAAGGATAACACCCATATCGGCGCCGTGTGTTCTGCCTGTTAGGGCAGCTCTTACTGTCCACATTGTTTCTTTCGGTTTTATTCCGAAATTTTCTTTGAAGTATGTTCTGAATTCAGCTAATTGTTCATGCAATTTTTCTTCATTATTAAAGTCATAACTGTCTAATTGAGAGTCAAAATATTTTAAAATATTTTGAGCCTGCTCGGTATCGATATTTTTTTCTTTAACCCCTTCTTCAAACTCAATATCTTTACCGAAGAAATATGCTACATCATTAGTTAAATCGGAAAGAACGGTAATCGGTTCTCTTGTTGATTCAATAACTTTTTCAAGTTGAGCTTGTGTTAATTCCGTTAAGTCATACTTATTTAAAAACGGTTTTGCTAATTGAGTAAGTTCTTTTATATCCATTTTTTTAATATATTGACCGTTCATCCAATTAAGTTTGTCATATTCAAAAATGGAATTAGAAGAAGAAACTTCATTAATTCTGAAATCCTGAGCAATTTCGTCAAGTGACTTAATTTCCTGTCCGTCAGAAGGCGACCAGCCCAATAAAGCAACGAAGTTAATTAAAGCTTCGGTCAAATATCCTTTTTCTACAAATTCGGAAACAGCAGTAGCACCGTGACGTTTTGAAAGTTTACTTCTGTCAGGAGCAAGAATCATTCCCAGATGTCCGAATTTGGGAACTTCCGCACCAAGAGCTTCATAAATTAATATTTGCTTAAACGTATTTGAAATGTGGTCTTCTCCTCTTATAATATGGGAAATTTTCATAAGCATATCGTCAATAACAACGGCAAAGTTATACGTAGGAGTACCGTTAGATTTCATAATTACAAAGTCGCCGATTAAACTTGTATCTTGATGAAGATCTCCTTTTACCAAATCATCAAAATGGATTACCGGATTATTATGAAATGCCTTTTGCGCTTTTTCTATTGAAAAACGAATGGCAGGTTTTCTGCCTTCTGCTCTCAATTTTGCTTTTTCTTCCTCAGTTAGGTTTTGGCATTTTTTAGAATAAACATATGCTTTTTTATTTTTTGTTGCTTCTTCTTTTTCTGCTTCAAGTTCTTCCGGAGTACAAAAACATTCATATGCAAATCCCTTATCTAAAAGCATTTGTGCATATTTAGGATATATATCAAATCTTTCTGATTGAGTATAAGGCCCGTATTCACCACCTACATCAGGTCCTTCATCCCAGTTTAATCCTAATGCTTTTAAACTGTCAAAAATATTATCTATATATTCCTGACTCGTTCTTTCGGCATCGGTATCTTCTATTCTTAAAACGTATTTACCGTTATTTTTTTTGGCAAATAAATAGTTAAATAAAGCTGTTCTGGCTGTTCCTATATGTAAATTTCCGCTTGGTGACGGTGCTATTCTTACCCTTATTTCTTCCATATTTTTTCTCCGGTTTTCTGCTTATATTTTAAATTCTATAATAAAAATAACTTTCTGAATAATATTTCTTAAAAATTACTTATTTTATATTGAAGTTTTTTAAAAAATATGCTACAATTGTAGTATAAGGAATATAAATCATGTATGCACTTGCCCGACAGAATAATTTTTATTCCGGGAAAACAGCTTACAAACTTAGTATAATAATAACGGCGGCAGTTGTTTTCTACTCTCTGGGTATGCCTCTTGAGGGTGCAGGTCAAACGGTCGGATTAATTAAAGGTTATATTCAAGAAAATACTATATTAAAAGAGCATTCGAATGCTCTTTTTTTACGGGAAAATTGGATGAAAGAATTAAACGAAAAATATAAGGGATATAAAATTAATAAGCTTGCTGACGGTGTTATTTATGTCGGAATAACAAAGAATATTAATTCGCACAGAGTTAAGATTAACGTAGCGGAGGTTAATACACAAGCGAATAATAATTTAGAGGTTATTCCGATAAGTGCTTCAAAAGATAAAATTCATTCCCGTTCAGCCATTAATAAGATGATAAAGGGAACAAATACCATAATAGCCGTTAACGGAACGTATTTTAAACCTAATACGGGAACTCCTTTAGGTACATTGGTTATAAATAATGAAATAATATCTGGGCCGATATATGACAGAGCGGCATTCGGGATAGGTAAAAACGGATATAAAACGGCAAGACTGGGGTTTGTGGGGCATATATCACGTGGTGATAAAAAAATTGAGATAAACAATATCAATCAAGCAAGGATGTTATTTTCAGATGTAATAATTTATACGAATAAGTGGGGAGCAAAATCTCCCGTAACAAAACCCGGAAGTAAGCATTTAGCTGTAAAAAACGGAAAAATTATTGCCGATTCTGATTTTCCGTTAATTATTCCCGAAAACGGATATGTTATTACGGGACCTAAAACAAAACTCACGGATTTATCATCGGGAGATAATATTAAAACGGAATACAGACTGAATCCCGAGTGGGAGGATGTGAACCATATTATCAGCGGCGGCCCTTACCTTTTAAAAAAAGGTGAAATATATACGGATACTAAGGAAGAAAGATTATTGCCCATAGCGGGAAGAAACCCGAGAACTGCTATCGGGTATACAAAAGATAACGTACTAATATTAGTAACTGTTGACGGAAGAAAAGAAGGAAGCTCCGGTGTTACCATAAGTGAGTTGGCAAAAATTATGAAGGATTTAGACTGTTATGAAGCAATAAATCTGGACGGAGGCAGTTCAACCGTAATGTATGCGGCAGGGAATATTTATAAAGGGACTGCTTCAGGATATGTTGTTCCCGTAAGTAATGCACTTACCGTAAGAACAATTTAATTATAAATGTATAGGTTCTTTAATAATTAGTTCTTTTGCCTGAATGGAAGTATTAAGCAGTTGTTCGTAATATTCTTTTTCATCGGGAGTTTGTGCCATATTTTTTGCAATAATAGCTATTTCTTTTATCTGACCTAATAAATCTGCGGTTTGCATTATTTTTCTGTAGATACTGCCTTCATCAAGTTTAAATTCGCCGCTTTTTACAATGGCTTTCCAATTACTTAAGCCGTCAGGGTTGATTTTATTTAACATTGCCCAATTGTACAGTAAGTTTGCAGAATCCGTTTCATATTTAACAATTTCATTTTTTAAGCCGGCATCTTGTTCTGTTTTATTAATTTCTATTGTATTTTTTATAAATCCGTCAGCTGTTTTTATAAATTTCTTTTTATCGGAGGTTAATACTTGTGAAAAATCGTTATTATTTGTCCATTCTTCTATTGCTTTAAGAGCGCTCAATCCTGAAACTAATTGGTTTTTTGTTTGTGATTTTTCATATAAGTCGGATAATTTTGCATACTGTTCCAGACTTGATTTATAATCATATTTACGGGTGAAAGTATAATTTTCATTAAGCAGCCTGAATATTTCATCATCAAGTTTTTTAATTATTTGTATTTGTCTTAATTCTTCAGAAAGTTTATTTACCTGTGTTTTATATTTTTTTCTTGATTTTTTGGACGGAGAATTAATTTTTTCTTCTAATTGGTTTATTTTATTTGTTAAATCCATAATTTTCCCGTCAATATTAGTTGATTTTTTGTAGTTTTCAATATAGTCGAAAGTTTTTTGTAATACGGCAGACGGAATTGTATCTCCGTTTTCTGTTGCGGTATTTATTTCTTGTAAAGTCATATCCTGATTGGAATTAATTTTCTCTGTTTTTTTAATTATTAAATCGAGCCTGTTCATTTTGGATTTTACATCGAATTTGTCAATAACAGGGGCATCTATTGAGTTTGCAAACTCAATCATTTCTTCTAAACTGTTAAAGTCCTCAAATGTTTTGCCGTATTTTTTAAGGTTGTGTATAACGGAATTTTTCAAATTATCATATACGGTTAATAAATAATCTTCCGTACCTGTGAAAACATTATCAGGTGATATATCAAGAATTGCATCTTCATTTTTAGCTGCGGGATTTGCCATAAAACCTGCCACAGAAGCTAAATTTTCCGGTGTAATACCTTTAAAGCTTCCGTTTGCTATGGCTTCAATTATATTTAAATTGTCGTATCCTTTAAGCTCTGACGACATCAGTCCTTTAATTGAAGGTGTAATATTATTATCTTGCTTTTTAATAAATCCTCTTTGAAGCATAACTTGTTTTCTTTTTGAAGTTAAATCCTGTAATTCATTTAATCTTTTTGATTTTTCCTGAGGATTTGCATTAACATAAAATGAGCGGTTAAATATATCTTTTAAGTAATTATCATTTGGATTATAAGCATAATACATGGATAAGAAGGAGTAATCGGGATTAAATTTACTTCTTATAGGATTACAAGGCGCTTGAGTTAATCTGGCAAATTCGGTTTCGGAATTTTTATCGGAAGATAAGGTATAAACGTAACCTATGTTATCAATACCTCTTCTGCCTGCTCTGCCTGACATTTGTTTAAATTCATTGGGAGTTAATACTCTTAAATTTCCGCCAAGATTATTATTATTTGATGAACCCGGTTTATAAGGTCTTGATATTAAGACGGTTTTTGCAGGCATGTTTATTCCGGCTGCAAGTGTTTCGGTTGCTAATACAACTTTTAATAATTTTTTTTGAAACAGTTCTTCTATTAATTCTTTTTGTTCGGGAATTATTCCTGCATTGTGGATTGCATAGCCTTTTTCTAATGCCTCCATATTAATATCGTCGCCTAAATATCCTTTTTCATTGTATTTATTGATTATTTCATTAATTTCGTCTTTTTCTTCTTTAGTGGTTAAATCTTTGCCTTCTATTGCCAAATATTCCAAAATATCTCTTGAAAATCTTTTACTGAATACAAAAATTATTGCAGGTAAAGCGTTTGCATTATTTATTTTATTAATTGCTTTTTTATAATCGCCTAATTGAGGTCTTTCTGCACGTTTAGATTCGTACTTGCTTCCTTTTTTTAACGACTGTCTGATTTTTCTGTCTTCCTCGGCATAAGATTGTGTATTAATAGTGTTATATTCTAAAGGAACATATCTTTTACTTTCCGGCAGACTAACCAATTTTGTTTGTTTATCTTTAATGGAATCTATCCAGTTTAATACGGAAGGTGCATTTCCTATTGTTGCACTTAAGGCAAGGATTTGAGTATCTTGAGGAGAGTACATAATTGCTTCTTCCCAAACAGTACCTCTGTCATCGTCATCCATATAGTGCAATTCGTCGAATATTACGGTTGAAACGTTATCTAATAAAGGATTTTTATTTTCTTCGAACATGTTTTTTAATAACATATTCCTGTAAACTTCGGTTGTCATAATTAAAACGGGTGCTTCGGGATTAACCTTCCTGTCACCTGTTATAATACCGTCTTGACCGTCAAAATTCTTACAAAATTCATTAAATTTTTGATTGCTTAATGCTTTTAAAGGTGCGGTATAAATAGTTTTTTTACCGTCTTGTAAGTTTTTTGATGCTGCATAATTTGCAATAGCGGTCTTTCCTGTTCCCGTAGGAGCTTCTACTATTACATTTTTTCCTTCATATATTCCTTTTGCCGATTCTAATTGGAACTCATCTGGTACACAATCGGGAGGAAGCTTAAAATAATTATCTTTTACTGTTTGATTAAAATCTTTTGATTTAAATGATACTAAATCTTTTCCTAAAAATACGTTTGACAGTGCAGTTTGATTAATATTTGTTGTATATAATGCTTTATTACGGCTGGGTATATTATTAAATCTTAATTCCTTATGTGAAACAGGTAATATTTTCATGTAAAATTCCTCAGCAAAAATATCTGGTTGCTTAAAACCTAAATAAATATTTTTTTTACACATTAATAAAAATTTGTTAATATATTTTTACATAGAATCTGTTTAGGAGTAAAAATTATTTTCGGCTTAAAACAAAAAGAAACTCAATATAAAATTAAGATGTACTATGACAGAAAAAAACCCTTAACCAAAAAAAATGTTATGGAATTTTTAAAGTCCTTGGGAATTGAAGTTAATAACAATAATAAAGCAAGGGGAAATCAAGGGATTTATCTTAAAGACAGGATTGATATATCAAAAAATATAAAAGATGATAAGGCAATAGACACATTAGTGCATGAATTTGCCCACCATATTCAATATAAAATTGATAAGGATTTTCTGAAAAACGGCGGTTCATTAGAAACACTTTTTAATACATCTGACATAAAAAATATAAAAACCGAATTAATAAAAGTTACCGAATATATTAATAATGATTCGGGATTAAATACTTTTATAACTGCCAAAAAAGATATTTCAAAAACAATAAAGAGTATGCAGAATGCCATAAAAAGGGAGTATCCCGATTTTTTGCGCTCTAAAACTTTTACCGAATTTGAAAAGTATATTAAAAATTCTGATGCTAAATACTTGGTAAAATATGATGTTATAAAAATATATCATGGGTTCTTTTTTAAAAAAGTTAAAATATTGAACATAAAAAATCTGGAAAAAGATTTTCCTGATATGCCAAAAGCCTTTCAAATATATATAAAACAATGTTCTTTGAAAAGGAAACAGGCTAAAATTTCAAGAAGAATAAATAAATTAAATAAATACTATAATAAAACACCTGAATTGTTTGCAAGGTTCGTGCAAGGATATTTCAGGAATCCTGAAACCGTATCCGAAATAGCACCCGAAACAACAAAATTGTTTGTAAAATTGCTAAATGACGGGCATTATAAAGAATTAAAAGACTTTTTTGATATATTTTGGAACGGAACTCCGGCTTAAATTAATGTTTTTCGAATAATAAAACCGCATTGTGTCCGCCAAACCCGAAGGAGTTAGAAACGGCAATATTAACTTGTTTTTTCTTAGCTTTATTCGGTACATAATCAAGGTCTGCGACCTCAGGGTCAGGATTAACAAGGTTTATTGTCGGGGGAATAATACCTTCTACGATTGTTTTTACAGCAACAATAGCTTCTGTGCTGCCTGCAGCTCCTAACATATGACCTGTCATAGATTTAGTTGAACTTACACACAAATTTGTATTCGCCGACCTTTCGCCAAAAATTCTTGCAACTGTCTTAGATTCAGCTAAATCGCCCAAATGAGTGCTTGTTCCGTGCATGTTAATATAATCAACATCTTTAGGATTTTTTTGCGCTTCTTTTAAACAATTACGAATAGCGAGTTCGGCACCTCTTCCTTCGGGGTCGGGAGCAACCATATCATAAGCATCAGAACTTTGACCGTATCCTGTTAATTCGGCATATATTTTAGCACCTCTGTTTAATGCGTGTTCTCTTTCTTCTAATATTAAAACCGCTCCGCCTTCTGATAAAACAAAACCGTCCCTTTCTTTATCATATGGTCTTGACACTTCTTCAGGCGGTCTGTTACTTTTTGAAAGTGTTCTTGCACTGGTGAATGCACCTATACCGAAATCACAAACACTTGATTCCGCTCCGCCCGCAACCATTATATCGGCATCACCGTATTGTATTGTTCTGAATGAATCTCCTACTGAATGTGCGCCTGTTGCACAAGCTGATAAAACCGCTTTGCTCGGACCTCTTAACCCAAATCTGATTGAAACCTTACCTGATGCCATATTAGCTATCATCATAGGAACGGTAAAAGGTGAACATTTATGGAACCCTCGGCTCATCATTTCCTTATAGCCCGTTGTTACCACAACCAATCCGCCTGCCGCTGTTGAAACAATTGTACCTATTCTGGTTAAATCTTCTTTTTCTAAATCCAATTTAGAATCTTTTATAGCTTCGGTAGAAGCAATTAACGCATAAATAATACTTTTATCAAGCCTTTTTGCTTCTTTAATATCTAAATATGATTCAATATCAATATCCGGAGGAACTTGACCTGCTACTTTGACTAAGTGTTTGTCTTTGTCCAGATTATGTTCTTTAATCCCGCTTTTTCCGCTTATTAAATTTTCCCATAGCTTATCGACTCCAATGCCGTAAGGGGTCACACATCCCATCCCTGTTACAACTACTCGTCTTTTTGACATCTTTCCTCCAAAAACAAAATATTGCCAATTTTGTTTTGTAACTATCCTAATTCCTATACGAAATTTTATATCGAAAAAAAGCCAAAATCAACTTTTTTTACATTGGGAATTATATTTCTTATTTTATCACTTATTATAATTTTTATCAAGAAGTTTATGTCCGTGATAAAATAATAGTATGCACGAGATATTTA
>CANPZP010000002.1 GCA_947589115.1 Candidatus Gastranaerophilales bacterium
AGCGAAATTCCGCAGGGTGAAGCGAAGCGAACCCGAGGGAAGCGAGAGCCGAAGTGACGGCAGCGAAAGCGAAGGAACGACAGGCGAAAGCGAACAGGAATTTCAAGAAGCGAAAACAAATATACAAAACTGTGGAAGGAATAAAAATTCCGCCATTACCACGAAAGGAGAAACAAAATGGCAAAGAAAGTTGTAGGAAAAATTAAACTACAAATTCAAGCGGGAAAAGCAAACCCGTCACCGCCGGTTGGTCCTGCTTTAGGTCAGCACGGTGTAAACATAATGGATTTCTGCAAACAGTTCAATGCAAGAACAGAATCACAAGCAGGATACATTATTCCGGTAGTAATAGATGTATATGAGGACAGATCATTTTCATTCGTAACAAAATCACCGCCGGCAGCAGTATTAATAAAAAAAGCAATCAATTTAGCAAAAGGCAGCGCAGCTCCAAACAAAACAAAAGTAGGGCAGATTACACATGCTCAACTTGAAGAAATTGCAAAAATAAAAATGGAAGACCTTAATGCAACAACAATGGAATCTGCACTTGAAATGATAAAAGGTTCTTGCCGTGCAATGGGTGTTACCGTTGTTGATTAATTGATTACTACATAGTGGAAGCAAAATTGCGTTAAGACCACAAAAGGAGAAAGAAATGTCAAAATTAACTAAAAAACAAAAGAAAATATCAGAAATGATGGAAGGTTTTATTCAACCTTGCAGTGCTAAAGAAGCTATAGATAAGTTAAAAGAAGTATCAAAAGATACATGCAAATTCAACGAAACAGTAGAGTGTCATATGTCTTTAGGTATTGATGTAAAACATGCCGATCAGCAAGTTCGTTCAACAACTGTATTACCGGCAGGACTTGGTAAAACAGTAAGAGTATGCGTAATTGCAAAGGGAGCAAAGGCAACGGAAGCAAAAGAAGCAGGAGCTGACGAAGCAGGAGCTGAAGAAGTTATTGATAAAATAGCAGGCGGCTGGTTTGAGTTCGATACATTAATTGCGACTCCGGATTGTATGGGAATGTTAGGTAAATTAGGGCGTGTTTTAGGGCCTAAAGGTTTAATGCCTAACCCTAAAACCGGTACTGTTACTTTAGAAGTTGCAAAAGCAGTTAAAGATGCAAAAGCAGGTAAAGTTGAATTTAGAGCTGATAAGCAAGGTATGATTCACGTTCCTATAGGGAAAATACAATTTTCAGCTGAAGATTTATTAAAAAACTATATCACATTAGCTGATGCAGTATTAAGGGTTAAACCTTCTTCATCTAAAGGTATTTATCTTAAATCAGTTTACTTAACTACTACAATGGGGCCGAGTATAAAGCTTGATTCTAAGAATGTAGCTGCTGAAGTAAAAGAAAATATACAATAATTGTAAATATTGATTAAAAATTGGAGAGTATACCGTGAATATGGTATACTCTCTTTATAATACAGGTATTTATAACTTTTTGAACTTAGCATTTTATACAATAAATCATTAAGTTAAACAGGACTTTTAAATGACGGAAGATAAAAAAATAACTGAAAAGACAAAGCTATTTATACTTATAAATCTATTAAAATTATTTTTTAATATAGAGAAGCATCTTTTGAAAATAAAAAATATAAATTATCCAAAAGAGCAGGTAATATTTTGTATGTGGCATTGTCATCAGTGTCTAGTGTACGGAATAGAAGATAAGAGTAAATTTTATGCATTAATAAGTGCATCGAACGACGGAGAAGTAATTGCAAAAGCTGCCGAGAGTTTGAATATAAAATCAGTCAGAGGCTCAACAAAAAGAAGAGGAGTGGCTGCTTCTTTGGAATTAATTGAAAAATTAAAAGAAGGAAATTCCGCAGGAATAATGGTTGACGGACCAAGAGGGCCGAAGGGAAAAGTCAAAGACGGAATAATAAATATAGCGAAAATATCCGGAGTCCCTATCGTTCCTGTTGCTTGGTATTCAAAAGATAAAACGTTTATTGAATTAGACACATGGGATAAGTTCATTGTTCCTACAGGACCTTGTAAAACAGCAGCCTTATACGGAGAACCCATTCATATTCCTGATGAACTTACTAAAAAAGAGATTAAGGATTGGTGTCAAAAAATTGAAGATGAAATGAACAGGTTGGATTCCGAACTTAAGGCAAATTATGATAAATATTTAATAAGCTAAAATTTTAAAAATATCACTGGAAAACATTTCGGCTTTTTATAAAATATAATAATAATAAATTCAAATTTAAATATTAATTTATATTAATATTGTTTGGCAATTTTTATTTTCATATGCGTTATTTTTAGTATGAAAATAATCAATCAAATTATAAATCCGAATAGTGCGGTAAATAATAAAAAGCAACAGTTTAAAGCATCCGAAAGTGCTGTAAAACAAAGGTATATGCCTATAAATTATGAAGCTGCTCAAGTTATGAAAGCATCTGTTACTTTTAAAGGAAATAATGACAATAGGTACCCCTTAAAAGAGTTAGTCAAAAGTAATTACAGAAAACAAATTAATAATTCCGATATTTCCCCTCAGAGAAAAGATGCTTGTTTAATGGTTGTTTCCACGGAAAATCCTGACGGCAGCTTTCATTTTACAATGGATAAAGAAATAAAAAGTTTATCATCAGAAAAAGAATTTTCAGATGAGCAGATAAGTAATATTTTAAAACGCAGACTTATAAATGTTAATACTTATGATGTTGATGAGTTAAAATTATTTTCCGATTTTACCGAGGAGCAATGGAATATCATTAAACCGATGGCATTCAAAATATATGAGGATGGGAAAAAACTTGAATCAAAAGAAATACTTAATAAATTAAATGAATTTAAAAATGATGAAATTTCGGTTAATGAATTATATGACGAATATTCCAAGATAATTTTAGGACATTTAATAAATGCGAACTTGCCCCAAAACGATAATAAACAAAATAATTATACCGAAACCATAAATGAACAATTACAAAAAGGAGATGTAAATTCTAGCAGTCTTGAAATGTTATTGTATTTAATGAGCAAAAGAGAAATCCCATATTTATTTTTAGAAGATATACAATCCAACGGCAAAATATCTCCTGAAGCTGCAGAAGATATAGAAAAATATTTTGAATCGGAAATAAGTGATAAAGACAAATCCGATGTTTTTATATGTCAATACGACAAGAGAGAAGATGCAATTAAATCAGCCAAAACAGGAGATATCTGTTCATTAAAAGGAGAAAAAAATATATTTATTAAAATGGAGGATAATTCATTAAAAGAAATATTTATGCCTAAAGAAATATATTTAAAATTGTTTCCTCCTGTTGAAAGATACGCAAATAAGCAGGGAAATATAGGTGACTGCTTCCTTCTTTCATCTTTATACAGTTTATATAGAAATCCTAAAACCCGCCATAAAATACTTGAAATGTTTAAATATAATGAGAACGATACTTCTTTTAGTATTGCATTAAACGGTTTTGAAAGAAAAGGAAATGAAATAGTAAAAAAGAATAAAAATGATTTTGATTATAAGTCTGATTATATAAAACTGGCTGAAAATTTATTTGTTCTTTCACGTTCTTCTTTAGGTATCAAGCTATTGGAAGACTTTTTTTCACAAAAGGCAGAATATAATTCCGAGAAAAATATAAAAGAGCAGTATGAGTTTTTTAAAAATGCTGAATATGACCAAAACGGATACGTATACAGAAACGGATTAAAGTATTCAAAATCAGATGTTGAAATGATAGTAAACATGATTGAAGAATATTATAAAAACCCTAATGATATTGAAAAATCCATTTGTTCTGTTTCTGCCACATATATGGATTCATTATTTAATAAAACGGATGATTTAAACAGTGTCTATGAAAAAATTCCGGAAAAATTCCAACCGTTTTTTAAATCCGTTCAAAACCGATATGAGCAGTATTTTAAAGAAACAAACGCTGCATCTAAAGAAGCTGATGACATAGTTTCATTTGAAATGTTAGAAAGTATGTATGACAGGCCTTTTATTCCGATATACAGATATATAGACGGCGGTGTACCTCAAAAAATATTTAAAAATTTCGGTATGGAAACAAAAGAATATTCTATTTCCAAGGACGAAGCCGAACTTAAAACAATTTTAAACAATAAAGACAATATAATAAATTACGTCTTTTGTGTATCTTCGGGTAAAGACCATGAATATGACGGTATTAAAATATTAGGGGCGCATTCATATTCATTGACTCCTGTTATATCAGATGATGAAATTAAATATATTATTACTAATCCTTTTAATTCAATATTTGGATTAACCTTAAATTATAATCAATTAAAAAATTTGTTTGAATCTGTTCAGGCAGCTCATGTATAAGCTATATATGAAAATCAGACACTAAAAAGCCTCAATATAAATTGAGGCTTTTAGTATATAAAAATTAGGAAATTCTTTGGAACATATACCCGATACCACGAGCGGTAAGGATTAATTCAGGATTAGCCGGGTCAGTTTCCAATTTTGAACGAAGTCTTGAAATATGAACGTCAACAACCCTTGTATCAATTCTGTGATCCGGCGGATAAGACCAAACATGCTGCAGGATTTCATTTCTTGAATATGCCTGACCTGAATTATTAACTAATAACTCAAGCAAGCTGAATTCCATGCCTGTAAGTCTGATACGTTCATTTTTTCTGAATACTTGACGTCTTGCGGTATCAATTCTGATATTACCTGTAGTAATAACATTTTTAGCTATTTTACTTGCAGGGGCTGCAACTTCTTTTGTATTAGTTCTTCTCAAAACAGCTTTAACTCTTGCTTCAAGTTCTTTGGGGCTGAATGGTTTAATAACATAGTCATCAGCACCTAATTCTAATCCGGTAATTCTTTCTGATACATCACCTAAAGCTGTCAGGATAATAATAGGAACATCAGAAGTTCTTCTTATTTCTCTGGTAACACCATAACCGTCAATTTTGGGCATCATAACGTCCAAAACTATTAAATCCGGATTATGTTTATTGAATGCGGCAATAGCTTCTTCACCGTCAGTTGCCGTAATAATCTCATATCCAATCATGCTCAAACGTGCTTCAAGAATCCTTCTTATACTTGCTTCATCGTCCGCTACCAATATTTTTTGATGAGAATCTTGTTCTGCTTGTACTTCGCTGTTGTCAGTCATCTTTCTTGAACCTCTTAAATTATAAAAAAAAATTAACTATGTTTACATTATATTACAAAATATAAAAAATTCAAAATATTTCTTAAAATAAGTAGAAATAATTTAATAAATTTTTGTTAATGATTTACCTTTGTTATTGATTTTTAACTGATTTTATTTAATCATTTTACTATTGTTTAAAAAGGGTTGAGGATTTTGTATGAAATGAAAGATTTTTTGTCAAAGTATAAAAATCAAAATGATATATTTGCTTATTTATCGATAACTATTGCGGTAATTTTATACGGGACTACTCTTACTGCGACAAAAATATGTTTAAATTATTATACAACACCGCAATTAATGGCATTTAGAATGTTGATTTCATCACTTTTCTTTCTCCCTTTTATTTTTACGCTTTATAAAAATATCAGAATAGAGAAAAAGGACATTACATTAATACTTTTAATGGTATTATGTGAACCGTGTTTGTATTTTATTTTCGAAACAAATGCGCTAAAATATACTACTTCGGGTCAGGCGGGGATAGTAAGTTCCTTGGAACCGGTACTTTTGGTTATTGCAGCAAGAATAATTTTAAAAGAGAAATTTGTAAAAATTATATATTTGGGGTTATTTATTTCAATTTTGGGGTCTGTATTATTAAGCTTGTCGTCGGATGTAAATGAATTAGCGCCTAATCCTCTTTTGGGTAATTTTTTGGAGTTAATTGCAATTATACTGACGGATACTTGTGTTATAACAACAAAATATTTAATGGATAGATATCCTCCGTTTTTTCTTGCGGGTATATCAGTATTCGGCGGATTCTTTTTCTTTTCGCTGTTAAATTTGATAAATCATGGTTCATTCATCCCCGTTATGAATGCAAGTATATTTTTGGTGCTTTATTTAGGGATTTTAACGGTAATAGCATATGCATTATATAATTTTGCAATATGTACGTTGTCTGCTGGTAAATTTTCTCCGTTTTTATTTTTATTGCCGGTTGCGGCGGTCTTTTTCGGATGGTTTTTCCTTGGTGAAACTTTTAATTTAAAACAACTTGCCGCTTGTTTTTTAGTTTTTGCGGGAATATATATCTGCCAGCTTAATGATAAACGTAAAATTGTTCATATTTATAAAAAGTTTCCTTTTCTTCAAAAATTATTCTTAAAAGGCAAAAAATAAAATGTTCATGTTATAGTGTGAATGTAATAAGATGTCAGAAAAATTTCGCAATTAAGTGAGTTATTTCAAAACACTTTATATTGCGGAGTCGGATTAAATTAGAGGCAATAACAATAGTATGGATAAAAATGAAATGAAAATAGGAATACCGAGAGCACTTTCATATTACTCTTATTTTCCTTTTTTATACGGTTTTTTTACTGATTTAGGTATAGAAATAGTATTATCAGACAGAACGACCAAAAAGACAATGACAGACGGTTCAAAATTAGTTGTGCCGGAAACTTGTCTGCCTGTAAAGGTTTACGTCGGTCATATAATAAATCTTCTTGATAAAGGTATTGATAAAATATTTGTACCTTCAATTCAATCTATAGCACCCAAAATATACAATTGTTCAAAAATAAGGGGATTACCTGATTTAATCAGAAATGTGATAAAACGAGATTTTACGTTAATAGAAGCAACACTTGATAAATCCGAAAAAAATCAGGGATTATATGAGTTTTTAAAGGAAGCTGCTGCTCCTTTCGGTATAACTAATTCCGAAAGAATAAAAGAAGCTTCTAAAGCAGGATGGAAGGTTTATAACAATTATCATGTAATGATGAAAAGCTCAGTTCCGTATAAAAAAGCTTTAAAATATGCAATGGAAAATAAAGTTGTCATTCCTGACAGTACAAAAGTTTATCCCGTTAATATTGCATTAATTGCGCATGGTTATAATCTGTATGATGAACGTGTAAGTATGAAAATCTTTGATAAACTGGAAGATTTGGATGTAAAAGTATTCACGGCGGAGCAGTTAACCACGGAACAGATGACCGAAGGTCTAAATTCGATGAAATCAAGACTATACTGGGCAAATGAATACGAAATAACCGGAGCGGCAGCTCATTATATTAAAAATAAAACAATTGACGGTATTATTACAATAAACGCATTCGGGTGCGGTCCTGATTCTTTAATGCTGGAACGTATATCAAGGTTTGCTCGTAAATCATCAAAACCTATTCTTCACTTATCAATAGATGAACAAACAGGTGAGGCAGGATTTATTACCAGAATTGAAGCATTTATTGATATGATATACAGAAAAAAACGCTCAGGCATTATTAATAAAATCAATATTAAAAATGCAAAAGAGTATAATGATTCTCAATTCAATAATATAATCAGATAAAAACACATAAAAATATGCAAAAAAAAGAGAACTTTTAAAGTTCTCTTTTTTTTCTAATCCCCAAAACTTATACTTGCGGTTGATTCCATAAAGCATCTCTTAAAAATTTACTTTTTTGTGATTCTGCTGACAATGCAACATTAACAGGAGTGAAGATAAATACAGAATCACCGATTTTTTGCTGGCTTCCGGATAGTGCATGTGTAGCTCCGCAAAGGAAATCAACTATCCTTAAAGCTTGTTCTTTATCAAGCAGATGCAAATTTAATACAACCGTTTTTCTGTCTTTTAAATGTTTTACAATTGATATTGAATCTTCGTAAGAACGAGGCTCACATACCATTACTTCGTATCCTTTGTAATTCGGATGAGTAACCACTTTTAAATTTTGTGATTTCTGATCATTTTGAGAATATGAAGGATTTAAAGCTAAGTTATCCTGTGTGGGATAATCGTCAGATTCCTCCATCATTTCCGAGTAAATACTGTCTTCTCTTCCATCAAAACCTGATGTTAAAAAATCAATGATTGATTTAAATTTGTCTGCAACTGCCAATTTTTCTTCCTCCTAAGTATTATTCAAATAGTATTCTTCCAAGTCGTATTATTGTCGCACCTTCTTCAAGTGCTATCGGGTAATCATTACTCATACCCATCGATATTTGTTTTAATTCTACTCCATGTTCAGATTGTAAGTCATCATTTATTTGTTTGATATTATGAAATAATTCATGTAATGTTTCTTTACAACAATTTAACGGAGCTATATTCATTACACCTTCTACTTTTATTGATTTCAAATTTAAAATATCTTTAAATCTGATTTTAATTTCTTCAGGTGAAAATCCGAATTTTTGTTCTTCTCTTGCATTGTTTATTTGTACTAATATCTTCTGGACTATACTCTTTTTTTGAGCCTCTTTTGATATCTCTTCCGCTAATTCATATGAATCAACCGAATGTATTAAATCAAAATTGCCTACTGCATTTTTTACCTTGTTTTTTTGCAAATGACCTATCAGGTGAAATCTGCTGTTCGTTTTTATTTCTTCAGGTAATAAAGATATTTTATTTAATGCATCTTTTACTCTGTTTTCACCGAAATCACGTAATCCCAGTTTATAATATTTTATGATTTGTTTTTCATCAAAGTATTTCGTGACTGCAATTATTGTTGGTTTATAAGGTGCAATTTGTGCCTGAATCCGTCTGATATTCTCTTCTGTCTTATCCATTACTTAAAGAAAATGCCCCCACTGAGTCTTAGCACAATTTTAATTATAGTTAATTATTCTATATCGTTCAACATTTTGTTTACTATACATTTTGATGACTAAAATTTTCTCTCTTAAACCTTTTTGTAGTCATGCTTTTGAGAATTATGGCATGCCTTAAAATTTCTTAACATATCTGAATAATTAGTTAATAATTTGATTTTTTGTTAAAATTTTTTTACAATTTTTTTAATATGAGAGAGAGTTCTAAAAAATATTTACAATCATTTTTATTATATTTGGAAGTGGAAAAAAATTATTCCAAGCACACTTTAAAAGCTTATAATTCCGATATATTAAGTTTTCTTGTCTGGCTGGATACAAAGAATACACAGGAGGTCACGTATTCGGTTATACAGGAGTATCTTTCATATATAAGGCAATTTAATTATTTAAAGACAACACTGGCAAGAAAAATAGCGGCATTAAGAACTTTTTATAAATTTCTGTATCGTGAAAGGGTTATAGAAAATAATCCGGCAATAGGAATACATTCTCCGAAAAAAGGTAAATCTCTTCCCGAATTTTTGACTGAGGAGGAAATGGAATCTTTGTTAAGCAGTATAAAAATAGAATCTCCTGCGGGATATAGAAATAAGGTAATATTTGAATTATTATATGCTACCGGGATGCGTGTTTCAGAATTAAGTAATTTAAATTATGAAAATTTGAATCTTGCTCAAAACGAAATCAAAGTGTTCGGGAAAGGAGCTAAAGAGAGAATCGTATTGGTTTCTGAACGTGCTAAAGAATTACTTGAAAAGTATTTAGAAACTGTGAGATATTTAATATGTGCGGATTCAAAAATTTTACCCGACAGTCCTGTTTTTATTAATAAAAACGGATACAGGCTTCAAACTCAAACCGTAAGGCTTGCCATAAAGGAGGTAGTGGAAAATTTAGAGCTGCCAAAACATGTTACGCCTCACGTATTCAGACATAGTTTTGCAACAAAATTGCTTGAACATGGTGCTGATTTAAGAGTTGTTCAAGAACTTTTGGGACATTCCAGTATAAGTAATACTCAAATATACACTCACGTTTCAACCGAGAGATTAAGACAGTCTTATAATATTTCACATCCGAGAGCAAATTAGTTATAATATTTATAAAAAAAAGGAAAAAATATGTATGATGTAATAACAATAGGCAGTGCAACATTAGATGCTTTTATAGAATCAGATGCCGCTAATATAGTTTCGGTAAGCTCAATAGGAACAAAAAAAGATTTTATGGCATATCCTTACGGGGCAAAAATTGAAATTGACAACTTTGATTTTCAAACAGGCGGAGGCGGAATTAATACAGCCGCTAATTTTTCAGCCTTAGGACTTAAAACTTCTACGATTATTAAGATAGGGGATGAAATTCAGGGACAAAAGGTAATTTCGGCGCTTAATAATTTCGGGGTTGATATATCAAATATAGTAAAATCTTCCGAGCATAAAACCGGATTTTCAATAATACTGACCAGTTTTCAAGGGGACAGAACGGTATTGGCTCACAGAGGTGCTAATGCTAAATTAAAAGAAAAAGATATTAATTTTGATGCAATAAAAAAATCAAAATGGCTGTATTTGGCTCCGTTGAACGGAGATTCAACAAAAGTTTTGGATTCCGTTGCATTTTTTGCGGAAAAGAATGATGTAAATCTTGCAATAAATGTCGGCACAAGTTCAATAAAACAGGGAAGAAAGAATCTATATAAGGTGCTTGAAACTGCGGAAATTATAATTTTAAATAAAGATGAAGCTTCTATGCTTACGGAAATTGAAGTAAGACCTGATACGAAATATGATAAATATTCGGAAGAAACAATTCATCCCGACATAAAAAAGATGTTAAAACAAATTAACGGCGGGAAATCCAAAATCACAATAATTACTGACGGTAAAAACGGAGTATATGCTTATGACGGAAGATGGTTTTATCAATGTTCCGAATTTCCAGCTAATGTTGTAAGTACACTGGGAGCAGGTGATGCTTTTGCTTCTACTTTCACGGCTTCAATAGAAAAAACATCAGGAGATATAGAAAAATCGTTAATGTATGCTTCCGTAACGGCAGCTTCAGTTGTTGAAAACTTCGGAGCGCAAAGCGGATTTTTAACCTTCGATGAAATAGAAGCAAGGCTTAAAGCTCATCCTGAATTTAGGGTAAAAAAGTATTTACACAAATAAAAATTATATAATATTTTCTTTTATAGCTTTGACGGCAGCTTGTACTCTGTCATCAACGCATAGTTTTTGCAATATACTGCAAACGTGTGCTTTTGCGGTATGTACACTGACTATAAGTTCTTTGGCTATTTCGGTATTACTTTTACCTTTAACAAGGTGTCTTAAAACTTCAAGTTCACGTTCGGTAAGTTGAGCTCTTGCATCTTGAACTTCGGTAGTCTGCATTAAAGTTACATTTTCGGGTTTCGGGAAGAAATTTAAAGCTACGGAAGAAACGGCAGGGTCAACCCAGCAAGCACCTTGAGCAACATTTTTTATAACTTCTGATAAGGTTTCCGGTGTTATATCTTTAAGACAATATGCATTAGCTCCTGCCCCTAATGCAGCTATAACTTCTTCGCCTCTTTCATGAGATGTCAGTATTATGATTTTTATATCAGAATTTTTCTCTTTTATTTTAATAGTTGCCTCAAGTCCGTTCATGCCGGGAAGCCCTAAATCCATTAAAACTACATCAGGCTGAAGTTTTTCTATAATTTTAATGCCTTCTGCCGCATCTTCCGCTTCTGCAATAACGTTTATGTGTTCATATTCATTTAATGTTGATTTTAATCCTACTCGTGTTAGCTTATAGTCCTCAACAATGACAACTTTTATAGTGTCTTTTTTCTCTGTTACTTGTGTCACAGCTTTCCCTTCCTCTCTGATTATTTAAAATTAGCCTTTTTTACTTTGATGGTTTAATTCTAAAACAACAAAATTTTTAAGTTAATTAACCGTATGGCTAAATTATGAATAACCATTTGTATATTAGCCAATTGGCTATGACTCGGAAGGTTACAAAGCCTATAAATAAAATGGACTCTATTTCATTCTGCGTTTATTTGCGCCTATACCGACAACATCGTATAAAATATTTTTGGCACCGGAAATAAGAAGAAGTACGGATGACAGTTTCCCTAGCTTTTTGCTCTTTATGCTGAGGGCTGAAAGCAAAACGAGAGGAATATCACTGAATATTGTTTCTCCGAAGCCTTTAAGATATCCGGTTGTTTTTGGCAGCAGATGCTTAAGCGGGAAATTTTGCTGCATATTAAACCAAAACTTTTTTAATCCCGCAATAGTTGCACTGCTTTTTTCCATTGTCATATATTGTTTATACTGATTAAAAAATTTATTACCGGAAATTACGGCATCATTTCCTATTGCTTTTTCTTTTCCGTTAATGTGAGCATCATATAATACCGAAGCTAAAGCTGTAATCCCCACTGCTTTTGAAGCGTAAGTCATGGGCTTACCGTTTAATTTCTTAAAGATTGTTTTTGTTGAATTTTTTACTGCGTTACTTACCTGAGATACTTTCATAATTTACTTCTATTCTTTTTTTTCTTTTTGTGAGTTATCCGGAACTTCTTTTGTTGTTTGACTTGTATTTAATAAAGCTTCCGATGCCATTTTTGCTTCTTGTCCGTACATTTTATCGGAGTTTTGCAAGTTTTGTAAAATAGCTGCCGAGTTTTTATCTCCATGTGCACTGCCTGAAGCTATGGGACTCATTGCTAACATTCTGTTTGTTTCGTCAGGATCTTGCAATGCTATATTTAACAATGCGGTTAATGCGGGATTATCGTATCTTGAAGAGTCTTCTTCGTACCTTTTAATTAATTGATTTATTCCCGATCTTCTTACTGCTGCATCTTGGCTTCTTAAATAATTTTCTAATGTTTTTATATAATCATCCGTTAATTCAACAATTTTTTTTGTTTTATTTTCGTCGCCGCTGTTTTTTTCATCCGTATTATCTGTGATGGCGCTTGCAGCCGGTGTTTGTTCTTTCTGCGGTAAGAAATTTGATTGAGAAGGAGTTTGAATTGTTTGGCTTTGCGCCTGTGAATTAAACGGGGAGCTTGTTCCCATCCCTGAAGGATTATATATGTTTATATTAACTCCCGATGCACATTGCCCCGGTATTGCCGGATTATATAATGATGTTGTCGGATATTGATATATTGGTGCGGTTACATTATTTTGTACGGGCTGTACTGCAGCAGGAATATTCCCGCTCTGCCCGTAATAGGTTAACGGAGTTTGTGTCTGTATATTATTCATCGGATTATAATTCTGAATTTCATTCATAAAACTCACACCTTTTCCTACTTATTTAAACAACTGAATTAATAAAATCATGCTATTTTAACCTTTGAATCTTTAAATTTCTTAACAATTTATTTTGTTTTAAAACAAATGTAAAAATGATAAAATTATTACAAGGAGTAAAAAAATGGAAAAAGAAAAGATAGTTATAGGTTCCGATCATGCCGGATACAGATTAAAAGAAGTAATAAAAAAATATTTAAACGAAACGGGTTATGATTATGAAGATATTGGTATGTATGATGAGGAAGCCTCTGACTATCCTCAAATTGCTCATAAATTAGCAAAACTTGTAAGCACTTCACAATATAAACGAGGAATATTAATATGCGGAACGGGAGTGGGAATGTGTATATGCGCCAATAAAACAAAAGGAATACGAGCGGTTGTTTGTTCCGATACAACGAGTGCAAAGTTTTCAAGGGCGCATAATGATACAAATGTATTATGCTTAGGTCAGCGTATTATAGGGGAGTATACAGCTAAAGAGATATGTAAAGTTTGGCTGGAAACAGAATTTGAAGCCCGGCGCCATTCAAAAAGAGTTTTAATGATTGAACCTTAAGCTTTTTCCTTTAATTTTGCAATCGCATCTTCTATTGATGATGCATAAATTATAACGTCTTCAAGATATGCAAAAGAAAGAGCTTCTTTTACGGGCATGGATGGATTTACCAATACGAATTTACCGTTATTTTCAGCACATATTTTATATATATCAGCAAAAATATAGGCATTATCGCTGTCAAAAGTGCTTATTTCCCTTAAATCAAAAATTACATTTTTAATCCCCATGAATATGGAAGAATTTATGCTCTTTATTAAAGAATCAAATATTTTCGGGTTATTAAAGTTTTTTATCAGGTATGAAACAACATAATTATCAATAACATACTTTGTATATGCAACGTTTGAATCGGATTGGAATGAAGTACTGAGGTATTTTAAAAGTTTGGAGTGCCAGTTTTTATCTTTTTGGATATAAAAGTCCACACCCTTTTCATAACATTTATTAATTAATGATTCATCGTCGGTGCCTGAAATAACCACTATCTTTGTATTTAAAGAAGATTCACTTTTACGTTTAAAAGCCATTTCAATTAATTCCAGTCCGTCTGAGCTGTCAGGAATAAATAAATCCAATATAACACAGTCAAAATGTGCTTTACTAAGTTCTGACATTGCTTCTTCTTTATTTCTTGCAACTCTCGGAGTTAATCCTATTTTTTTCAAAATAGTACTTAATTGGTATATAGACAGTTCCAAATCATCGGCAATAAGAACTTTTTTATTCTCAAGATTTGAGTCTTTTACATCTGCGGTAAAAGAATATATTTTTTGTTCTATTCTTATGAGAGCTTCTGTTATATCTTTTGCTTGTGCCTGATTATTTTGAAATTTTGTACTGTCAATTGATGCCAGTTCAAATAATTTTTGTAATTGTTCTTCTGTTATTTCCATTTGGTTCCATTCATAATAATTTATAAAATTATAATCCGATTAGTTTTATTTCTTATTTAATTATATTCACAAAATACCAAAAATACTTACTTTTTTCAAGGCGCTGTTATACTTTTCATTTTTCTTTATAAATATTTTGCTAAAAGATGACAAAAAATATATTTTAATGTTTTAATGTACATGTAGGAATAAGTTCACGTTGAAAGTTAATTAAAATATGAGAAAAAATTTATTATTGAAGTTATTTACATTACTGATAGTATTATTTGGGGTAATTTCTCCTTCTTATGCATTACAAAATATTATTAACAGCCTTTCTTCAATAGGTATTGAACAGGCAGAAAATAATACTTATAAACTTAATTTAATGTTTGATTCAAAATATCAGGGAAATGCCTTTATTCAAAAAAAAGGACAGGGTTCATATTATATTTTCCTCCCGGAAACTAACATAAAATCAAAAAAAACGAAAATATCTTATAAAAACAGAAAAGATAAAAAGAATATTTCCGTTTACATAGATGAAAAACCTTTTATTTCTCAAAACAGAAATTCCAGTTATGTAAGACTTACGGTTAATGCTGCTGAAGATTATTCATTAAAAATAGTATCAAATGTCGCAAATTCAAACGGGAATGCATTTACCGCCTTTATTAAAGGGTTATTCAAATTTATAGGTATTTTAATTTTGGCGGCACTTTCACTTATGTTTATTTTTAAATCGTTAAAATCTTTCAATAATGAACCATCAATAGACTACAAAGTCAGAAGAAAAAGCCGTATTCAACAGGGTAAGCGTGATGTTGAAAAATTTGAAGATGACGAAGAACATAATGATATGTACTATAATAATGTTCGTCAAAATATGACAACTCCCGATACCGTAAATATAAGAAAAACATTAGAAACATTTGCGGACGAATCTTTTACATGCTTTGATTTAGCCGTAAATTCCGAGGGCAAAAAAAATAATTATTATGAATATAAACGTGCAATAAATAATAATTCCGTATTGCTTTCGAATCCTAAAATAAAATCTAAATTAAGACATACAAATCCTCTGAGGCAGGAGTCAATATTGGAATTACCCGTTGCGGAAGATATAGACGGAACTAATGACAGCAGTGATAAGAAAACATCACCCGAATTAATTTCCGTATTAAATATTACTTCAAATATTGGGTTTTATTTAACTAATGTTGGTGAAACGCTTGCTCTGTTCGGGTTTGTTAATGATAATATTTATTTATTTAAAAAATTCTCCGATTTATCTCAAATAAATCTTCAAGCAAGATTTTATGATAAACATGGGAATAATGATTTATACATTGTTAATTTAGATACTTATAAGGCAATGATTGAAATTTCACCTGACGGAATGAAAGAATTGGCTGTATTATAGTAATGAAGAAACTGTTTGGACTTTTATCAGCATTAATATGCTTAATTTTAGTAATAAGTTCGGCACTCAAGTATAATATAAAAGAGCCATCCCATATCGTAAAATTTTCATCGTGGGGATCTCAGAGTGAAGTAATCGTATTAAAAAAGCTTATAAATGAATTTGAAAAAGAGAATCCGGATGTTAAAATAAAATTTCTTCATATACCGCAAAATTATTTTCAAAAAATTCATTTACTAGTTGCTTCTAATCAAGAACCTGATGTGGTTTTTATTAATAATCAAAATATCCCGATGTATATAAAAGCGGGATTATTTGAGGATTTGACCTCTTATTTTAAGGATGAAAAAAATAAATATTTTAAAGAGGCTTTAGACTGTTTTGAATATAATAACGGGCTTTATGCAATACCAAGAGATATTTCAAATTTAGTCATATATATAAATAAAGACATTTTTAAACAAAAAAATATACCCTCCGATATAAAATTGAAAAATATATATGATTTAAAAAATTTGGCGCAAAATTTGACGGATGAAAATCATTTTGGGATAAATACTGAGGAAATGCCTCTATATTGGATTTATTATTTGGCATCAGAGGGAGAAGGAATTATTTCTCATGACCTTAAGCATATAGGTTTAAATTCGGAAAAAAGCTTAGATATACTCAATTTTTATTCCGACTTTGTCAATAAATATCATATTTCACCATCTAAATCTCAAATAGGTAGTATGACTACCGCTCAAATGTTTATAAACGAAAAGCTTGCTATGTATATTTCAGGACGATGGATGGTGCCTAAATTCAGACAAACAATAAACTTTGATTGGGATGTTATTGAATTTCCTTCATCAGATAACAATAAATTATATATAGATTCCTCCGGATGGGCGCTTTCAAAACGCTCAAAAAATAAACCGGACAGTATTAAATTTTTAAAATTTATTTCCTCCCAAACTGCAAATAAAGAGTTTACCAAAAGCGGATTAATTATTCCCGCAAGAGTGGATGTTGCATACACTAATATATTTCTGGATAACTCGGTGAAACCGCATAATAATATGGCTTTTTTAAACACCGTTAAAAATTCTCAGCCTACATTGGTTGTAGAAAATTATTCTTCTGTTAATGATATACTTAACGAGAGGATGCTAAAATTACTTAACGGTGATTATAATGCTAAAGATATTATGGATAAAAAAACATTAAAAAAACTTGAAAGCTTATTATAATGCAGTTTATTGATAAAATATTTCGTTTGACACAAAATAATACGAATGTTAAAACCGAAATTACGGCGGGATTAACGACATTTTTTACCATGACATATATGTTTATAATCAGTCCGAAATTTTTATCTGCTATGGGAATGAATTTTCAATCCTCCATAACGATAACATGTCTTGTTATTTTTATATCCTGTACCCTAATGGCATTTATCTCAAATAAACCCTATGCACTTGCCCCGTTTGTTGGAGAAACGGCATTTTGCGCCTATACACTTTCGGAGCAAATGGGATATAATTTTAAAACAATTTTAGCCGCTTTCTTTTGTATCGGTATTATAATGCTTCTTTTAACTCTTTTTAAAATAAGAACATACGTTATTAAACAACTTCCGGATGCCGTAAAAATATCATTCTGTTTGGGCTTGGGGCTTTATTTTATTTATATTGCACTAAAAGATATTGGCTTCTTAAGTATTTTAAATGTGTATTCAAACGGTTTGGATTTTAATGTTAATATTTTACATTCCTCGCTGGGATTATTTTGTCTTATTTTGCTTATTGCTTTAATTAAAAGAAATATGAAATCTGCAATAATAGTATCAATTGCGCTCACTACTTTAATAGGTGTAATTGTGGGAGATGTTGATATTCCGTCTAAAATTATTTCCGTTCCCTCAAGTATTAATTCTTCATTATTGCAATTTGATTTTTCGGGTTTATTTACTAAAAATTTTATTCCTGTTTTTATTATTTTGTTTTTCATTGCAAATATTGATACAGCAGGTTCTTTAATTGCTCTTTTATATAAAACTGAAAAGAATGAGATTTCAGACACGGATTTAAAAAGACCCATGATTGCGGATTCTTTATCTACCGTTATTGCTTCTATATTTGGTACAACAACTACAGGCTCATTTATAGATTCCGTAACAGGTATTAATGCCGGAGGAAAAACAGGATTGACTCCTTTTACTGCGGGAATTTTATTTTTAATCGGATTATTATTTTCTCCGATTATAATAATAATCCCCGCTTACGCATACTCCCCCGTGCTTTTATTTGTTGGTATTCTTTTAACTTCAAATATTTCTAAAACGGATTTTACTGATATCTCTGAATATGGAGTGGTTATTTTAACCGTTTCTTTTATGATTTTTACTAATAATATAGGTTTTGGTATTATTACCGGGCTTTTTACTTACCCCATTATTAAACTTATTTGCTGTAAAGCACAAAAAACAAACATCATTCAATGGCTGATGTTTGTTATGGCAATTATTTTCTTTATTATTTATCCGTATTAAATATTTAACAATACAAATGTTGAGAATTTTTTACGTCTGTTGATAAATTTTAATAGTGCTTTCATTATATTCTCCTCTTGTATATATAAAGTATATAAAAATTCTATAATTGCTTAAATTAATAGTTTTATTAAGGAATGTAAAATATTTTTCAAGCATTTTAAGAAAAAGACTAAAGAAAAAATAAAAAATGCCGATTTATAAATATGTAAATGTGAATATGCTTTAGAAATGGAATTTATTTTGTAAGGAGTAGTCAAATGGCAAGAAAAAAAACAGAAAAAACTATTGTTAACGATAAAATAGAAGCAGCTTTAAACGAGATAAACACTGTTGAAGATTATATATCGAATATATTACATGAAGAAAACTTTACAAAATTAGATATTATAAATACCCAAAGTGTAACTTTGGATAAAGCAAAAAATAATACCGCATTTCAAGAGATTAACTCAAATTGTGAAAATATGGAATTTATATCGGTAGATTTAAATTCACTATCTCCTTATAAAGAATTAATAACCGAAAAAGAGTTCTATAAAATAGTAGGATTTGTAAATAATAAATTATCAAGCCGTTCTGGCTTATATCAGGAAAATTTATTCGGACATTATTTAGATGCAAAAGAGAATCAAGACAGCGGTTATATTTATGATGTTTTGAATAAAGCCATAGTATTTCAAAATAATTTAAACTATGTAAAATCATTAATGAAGAATAAATTATTCATGGCAGAATGGCGAAAAGATTTCGGGAAAATTTCACCTGCCGTCGTATTTAAGCATGACGGTAATTTAAGGAGAATAAATATCATAAGAGAGCGAATTATATAATAACTGATTAATCTTTTTTTAACAAACCACCTTTTACGGCAGCATTAGCTGCTTTTTTATTATGTGTTTGTAACTGATATATTTTATTTTATAATGGTATCATTACAAACGAGAAGGGTATTAGAAATGAGAAAGATTTTTTATTTAATAACGGTATTTATAATTTTTACCGCAAAATCCGTTATAGCTGCCGATATATTACCTGATAATATATATGCGGTAACTGATAAATTGCTGGATAGTAAGGAATTGCAAGTAAATCAGGAAATAACATTAATATCGTTTGATTCGTATAAGCTTCCCGATAAAACGGAAATACAAAAAGGGGATAGTATAAAAATAAAATTAATTGAATATAAAACCCCGTCAAGAGGTAAACGTAACGGTTTTTATTTAATTGAATTGATTGAAGCAGGGGATAGTCAGAGGGAAAAAATTGCCGGAAAAATGAGAGTTTCAACTCCGAAAGATATAAAAGAAATGGCAAAAACAGCAGGTGTAATGATTACGGGGAAGGTATTAAAAGTTCCCGGATTCTCACAAGCGGTTGCAATCTCAAAGGGATTAATAAAACCGAATGAAAACGAGGGAAGGCTTGTTTCTGCGGGAAAAAATTTATATGAAAGCACCCCCTTAACTTACATTGAAAAAGGTGAAGATTTTAAGGCGGAGAAAGACGGTATTGTTGTTTTAAAACTTAAGTTATACAAATAATAGATTATTAATATGGGGAAAAAAGTTTTATTTTATATAACAATAATAATGTTTGTATTAGGGGTATGCTGTTTATCTTTGGTACCTGATAATGACTTGTGGGCGAGATTGATAGCAGGTAAACATATTGTTGAAACCTTTTCCGTATTAAAGCATGATTTTTTATCATATACGCCTACTCATACTTGGTATGACCATGAATGGGGAGCCAGTATATTTTTGTATTCCGCATTAAAATATTTCGGAGGAAAAGGGTTAATTTTTTTAAAAGGAATTTTAGCGGCATTAAGTATTATATTTTGTATAAAAACAGTTGAAATAAATAAGCCAAAAGATTCAAAACCATATAATATCTTATATTTTGCATTAATGTTTTGGTGTGTATCAAACTCCATAGGTACTATAACCAGATGTTTATTATTTACATGCCTTTTTTTCTCAATATTTCTGTATATTTTGGAATTATCCAGAAACGGGAAGAATAAATATTTATTTTTGCTTCCAGTATTAATGATTATCTGGTGCAATTTCCACGGCGGTTGTATTTCCGCATTCGGATTGATTTCACTTTATATTATCGGGGAATTTTTAAATAAGAAACCCGTCAAAAAATATATATATGTTTTATTTGCATGTTTTGCTGCGTTGTTTGTTAATCCGTACGGAATAAATTATGTTAAATTTTTATTTTATGCGGCGCTTATGAAACGTGAACTTATTGCGGAATGGAATTGCTCTTTTCTTCCTCAATATACTTTTATGTACCTTAAATACAAATTTTATTTGTTATTTATTATACTTGTTGAGATTTTATACTTTATTAAATTAAAAATAAATTATAAAACATTAGATAAAACAAAGTTTCTTATAGTATTGGTTTTTGCAGTACTTTCAGTTATAAAGGTAAGGTTTCAGACATTTTTTGTCCTAAGTGCCGGTACTCTTTTATATGATGAATTTTATTATATTTATAATTCGTTTAAGGAAAGTTTGAAAAGTAAACTGTTAAATAATGGTAAAATTAATAACGGGTATAGTGAGGAAAAAATTTCTAATCCGGTGCCGGATTCTGATTCATCGGCGCAGTCCCAGTGTTCTTCCGCTTTATCTGAGTATTTATTCGGATATTCAAAAGTAAAGGAAATAATAATATATACCTTAATTCTCTTAATGTCTGTTTATTTAATATTTATAAAAAATAATGAAATCAGAATAACGGAATCTGAGTATCCGAGATTTGCAATAGAATTTATAAAAATAAATAATATAGAGGGTAATTTGTTTATAAACTTTAACTGGGGAAGCTATGCGGCATATAAACTTTATCCGGATAATTTAATTGTAATGGATGGAAGATATGAAGAGGTATATAATCCCATACTGCTGAATGAAATGAGAGATTTTCATATGCTGAAAGGCAATTGGGATAAAATTATAAAGGATTATAAAACAGATGTAATGATAATAGAAAAAAAATATCCCGTTTATGAAAAAATTATTGAAAATGAAAATTGGGCTTTAATTTTTGAAAATAATTTGTCGGGAGTTTTTGTTCCAGCAAATAAGCTTCAAAAAGAATATAAATATCCCCCGGCAAATGATAATTATTATAATTCAACAATGTTTTTAACAGATATAGAATTTAAATAAAAACAAGCGGAGCTTATAAACTCCGCTTTAAATTTTAATCACCACTTAGCATTGCATTATTTAAAATTTCTATATAATTATCTTCTTTCTTAAAGCTGAAATCACCTTTAATATCTTTAAATATGTCTGCTCCGTCATTATAATCGGCATAATTTCTTACAATATCACCTAAAACTTTATTTCCTGCTTTTTCAAATATACGTTCAATAAATGCTTCAGCCGTTCCGTGGGTATCTCCGGTGCCACCTCTAAATTCTTTGCATAGAACTTTTAAAGCCGCTTTATTCCCTTGTTGAGCTTCGCCTATTAATTTATCAGCAACGGTGTTCATAATTTCTTTTTCTTTTCCGAATGAAAAATCCTTTTGAACCTGTTTTATAAAGCTGCCATGTAATTCTTCATATTTGTATATAACTGCAACTATGTCACCTGAGTCTAACTCAGGATTATTTAAAACCGCATAAAATTGTTCTTCGTCAGTACCTAAACCGTCCATGGAATCAAACAATTCTTCCGCAAGTATTGTTGCTTCTTCTTCTGATAATTTTGTATCTTCAGGAGTGGATTTGGTTTGTGATGCCGATTGTGCATCTTGTGCCCCTTGTGTATTTCCGCTCTGTTTAGAACTTGAAGTTGTTTTAGTTTCGTCAATAGAAGTTTTAGAGGTTGAACCATCCTTTGATTCGGCTTCAGTTGATGAGGTGCCTGAAGCTGTAGAACTTGTGGATTTTGATGTATTTGATGAACTTGAAGAGTTAGAAGTACTTGAAGTGCTTGAAGAACTTGAGGATTGGGAGGAACTTGATGAAGCATCGGAAGCTTCAGAAGTTTTATCACCTGTCTTTGAAGAGCTTTGGGAAGAATCATCCTCGGATTTTTCTTCAATAACTCCGGCATTTTTTAATTTTTCAATTGCTTCTTCTTCGGTTAAACCTAAATCCATTAATGCGTTTATTGCATTTTGTTCCTCTTCTGTATATGCTGAACTATCTCCTGTAATATTTAAAGATTTTTTTAATGCATCCAAGTCTGAACCCGTAACTATATTTTCTTTTTCAAGCCAGTTAATAACATCAGATGCATTTTTTAAATTTTTACCGTCTATTAACGAATTAACAAACTGTTTTGCTTGTTCGGGGTCTTCAAAATCATATGAACCGGAAGTTTTTTTGTCTGTTTTATCGTCACTGTCTGAGTTGACTTTTTTACTTGTATTTTCAGCTGATTTTGATGCCGATATAATTGATAAATCATTGCTTATTTCTTGATCATTTATATCATAAAGTTTATTTGCAATATCAAAACCTTCAACACTTCCTTCGTCGAATATGCTTAATTCATCCGAGGTTAAAACTCCGTCGCTTTCTGATTTATCATCACTTCCTTGGTCAAATAATGAAAACAGCACACTTACATCATCTTTTATGGCTGCTGAATCTTTGCCTGTTGCTTTTGTCATATAAGTCAAAAATTCATCTTCTGTTATTTCCGTGTCATCATTTGCGGAAAAAGTAAATATTGAAGTATGTAATTCTTCTCTCCTGTTTGAGTAATCCAGTGCATCAATAATATTATTTACGGAATTTTTTATTTTATCCGCATCTGCTTCATTATTGTTTGATAAGTATTTGGCGATTAATGAATTAATGTCCATACAAGACTCCTTTAATTTATTATTAATATAATTATCGGAATTTCTTTTTATATCTTTAATAAAAAATAAAAAATAGTTAAGAAATGTAAATTATATAATTAAGAAATTTCTTTTCTATCAGATATAATTTCCCAGCATTTTTTAGGACATACGGCTTCGCAAATACCGCAGCCAATACATTTATCATCAGCGGAATGATATATTTTATTCTCATATTCAATAGCATTTTGAGGACAATTATTAAAACAAATTTTACAGTCAATACAGTTTTCCTTATTCCATTTAGGGATATGTATTCTGCCTGCACCTGTAGAAGGCATCGGATATACAGTAAAATCATCATTAATAAAATCACCGAAAATACCGTTTTCAATCCAATTATTTTTCCTGAATTCACTCACGGACATTCTTTCCTTTTTATTCCCGGAAGAAACAGGTACAATTTTTTTCCATTCGGTGAAATTAGTAAGTTTATCAAATAATTCCGATTTATCAATTTCATTTAAAAATTTAACAAGTCCCGACTTAAGGAAATTAATATCGTTATCGTCTAAAGGTTTAACCTCTACGCATGAAGCAATATCATTAAAATTCCCTCTTACATAAATAGTTCCGCCCACCATTCCGACACAAGAACGGCTGCCTAAAACGGAGGATATATTTTCACAATCCCAACCGCAAACAACGGCAATGCCTCCGCCCATAAATTCAAATCCAAACGAACCTGTATTTTTTAATACCCAAAACTCAGGTACTTCAAATTTGGGATCATGTTTCATTAAAGCACCGGAACGAGTACCTACTCTGCCCGATACATATATTTTACCGCCTGCCGCACAGTGAGCTGCGGTATCACCGCAGTCGCCTTTTACAATTATTGTAGCCCCTGAATTTAACCAGCCTACATCAGCCGGTGCAGACCCGTCTATTACTATTTTTGTTCCTTTTAAAGCCATTGCGCCGGCTCTTTGACCGGGGTTTTTTATTTTAAACAATAATTCGCTTTTTCTGTCTTTCGACCAGCTTGAACCGCCTATATTATGCTGACCGCATCCGTCTATTTCAAAATTAGTATATCCTTCTTCTAATTTTTGTGTAATTAACTGAAGAAGTTCTTGTGTTGACATTCTGTTATTATTATTTAGTGTTTGTATTTTTACCGTTTCATTATTCATTGGATTTAATCCTTAACATGCATACTGAATATCAAGTCTGTTTGAAATGTGTTTATCAACCGTAATTAATGCATCGGAGCGGCCTATAGGAAGTGTAGAGTTTCCGATAGGGCCCATTAATTTTTTTAACTCCATATCTGTTGCAATAAAATAATTTACAATATTTTGAGCAGCGGAATCAATATCAAGCCGTTTGGTTAAACATAAATCTTGAGTAGCTATTCCGGCAGGACATAGGCCGGTATTGCATGAATTACATTTACCTGTATCATTACCGACACAACCTGCGATTTCCAGAAGTAATCTGCCTGTAAATACTCCGTTAGCACCCAAACAAATTAATTTAAAGGCATCGGCAGCGAAACTTCCGGTTTGACCGAGTCCTCCGCCTGCGAATAAGGGAATTTCTCCTTGTCTGCCCTGATGGACTGCTGCGAGATAACAATCTCTCAACTTTGAAGTAATAGGATGTCCTGTATGGTCAAGAGATATTTCATGGGCTGCTCCGGTACCGCCTGCTAATCCGTCTATAAAGAAGCCCCCGACAATATTGTACGGATCTCTCAATAAATTATTATATACTGATACACTTGTTACGGATGCCGCTACTTTTATGGCAACGGGTACTTTAAAATTAAATGCCGCATTCATTGATAAAAACATCTTTTGAACACTCTCTTCAATTGAGTATAGTCCTTGATGCGTAGGCGGGCTTAATAAATCCGCTTTTGGTACTCCTCTGATTTCCTGAACATATTTAGCTACTTTACTTGCCATCAATAGTCCGCCGTCGCCGGGTTTTGCACCTTGACCTATTTTTATCAGTATTCCGGCAGGATCCTCAATCATATCAGGCATGCTTTGTATAATTCTGTTCCATCCGAAGTGGCCTGACGCTATTTGTAATATCATATATTTTACATATTTTGATTTTAAAAGTCTTATGGGGATTCCGCCTTCACCTGTACACATTCTAACCGGCAGCCCCATGACTTCATTTAAATATGCCGTGGCTATTGCCATAGCCTCCCACATTCTCCATGATACGGCGCCAATTGACATATCTCCCATTAATATGGGATATATCCACCTGTTAGGCGGGAGTTTTGTTGATAACTCCATATTATTATTTTCTAAATGCAAATTTAATTTTTCTGCTGATAAAATACGTCCGAAGGGTGTTCTTAGCTCAAATTTATGACGTGCCGCATCTAAAGAAGGGTCTGTCATTTGAGAAATACGACCGATTTTAATTTTATCGAGCGTTCTTCCTTCCGTATTTAAATTAGAACGTCCGCCTTTTTTTAGTGATTCAGCTTTTGCGGCTCTATATCTTACCGAGTATCTGTCATTCGGGTTCCTAACTGCTTTTATTGCGCCGTTCGGACATACTCTTGAACACATTCCGCAGCCTCGGCAGTGATGTGTGTATGATACCTTTTGTTTTATTACTAATACTTTATGAAATGATGGTTTTTTAAGCCCGTTTGATAATTCTCTTCTTGTTTCCACATCGGGTTTTATTGCCCCGAATGAACATACTGCGGTGCATTTTCCGCATTGTATACATTTTGATTCGTCATATTCTATTATCCAAGGCAGATCGTCTAAATTTAAATTCGTTATATTTACTGCTTCCATCTTTCCACCGTTAAATCATTTTTTACTATTATGGTTTCTTTTTCATTCGGATAAATATCTTTTGCTATATCCCTGCCGGGCATTATATCATTAATCCCCGTTACTTCAGATGTCATTATAACCGTATCATCATCTTGACCTATTACAACGGGTCTTAATTTTTTTGAATCACATACGCATAGCATCTCTCCGTTGGGCAGAACTCCAAATATAGTATTCGGCCCGTTTATCTCCAAATGAGATAATGAAGCTTTTATTCTTAAAAGTATATCTTTGTCTTGTCTTGCTTCGATTTCCTCAAAAGGTAACGGAGTTATTGTATGTTTATAATATTGTATGGGCCATTTTAATATTTTGTTTATATAATGAAGCGTATACAAAAAACATTGGGAATCAGACTCAAACCCGATATATCCTTTGTATAAGGAACGTTGATAATCCCTGTTTTTTTCAAAAAAAGTATTTTCCCCGTTTGCTAATATGGTATAGCCGTCTAAAAAGAACGGATGCGCCGCATATCTTACTATATCATAATTTGTATTTTGTCTGCATTGTGCCGTTATAACTTTTGCGCAAAGTTCTTCATTTTCTTCCCATAATCCAAAATATGTACCTATATCTTTTGGGCTTCCTATTTCTTTTAAAGTTAATACATCGGGCCAAAAAGAATACACATAGCCTGAATTATCTTTTTCAAGCTCTTTTCTGAGAAGGAGGGCGGTATCTATTAAAAGTTCTTCTTTTTCTTCCTGTGTTGCGTATTTATGACTTTTCGGATATTGAAAAGTTTCAAATACATAATTCGGCATAGGTTCAATTTTTAAGCTTTTTTGGTGATTTATTTCGGGCGCCCATTGGAGTACTCGGGTAAATCCTAAATCATGAAGAATATCTTCGGCTCTTCTTGTTCCTTCAACTGTTGCCGCTAACGATAAAGTCGGCAAATCTTTGTGTGCATTAAATATTCCGCCTAAATCCTGCATTACAAATGCGAAGCCTGAATTATCGTGTCCTTTTTGTTGAGAACGCATTAACTTTAAGGCTATCGACGGGTGTAAATATTTCTTTGATTTTATTGCGCCTATTCTACACATATATTGTTATTTTCGTACCTTGTAATACATATGTCAAGCAAAATATATTATCATTTTATTAAGAATTATTAAAAATAAATTTCGTCTTGGCAATTTTCAAAAATAAAAATACTTTATATAAGAGTGAATGATAAAAAGGAGGACATAAAAACAAATCAAAAAAACCGATGAGGCTCTGTTAAGGGAACAAAAAAATAATCAGCCGTTTTAGGCAAAATGATTAAAAACAAATTTTTTTACAATCTCTCTCTTAATATCCTCGTGTTTATTTGATGTTTGCAATCTCTGCAAACATTTTTTTTATTTTATTGATATTATAATGTTCCTGTATGTCCAAAAAGGTAGTATAAAAACAAAACAAATGATATAATTATATGTCCTATAAAGATGTATAAATTTTTTATAATGGGATTGTGGCAGGTGTTTTTAATTATTATTGCTTGAATATTTCCAAAATATAAAAATTACCAATTTTAAAGACTTTTAAATGCCGTTTGAACGGCATTCTCACTCGATAAATAACATATAAGAACGATAAATGTCTGAACAATTTGAACAAAGAACAGAAGAATTTAAGAAAAATCAAAGAAAGAGGAATAATGACAACGGAATTAAAACAAACGCCAAAGCCGAACACCGAACAGCAAAAAGCAATAGATACATATAAAAGAGATGGGATTTTTCTGGTTTTGGCAGGCCCCGGAACGGGTAAAACTTTCACTATTTCTCAAAGAATAAAAACAATAATAGAAGCAGGAACTCCTCAAGAGAGAATATTATGTCTTACCTTTTCCGATACTGCGGCAAAAGAAATGAAAAAAGGTGTTGAAAAAGCTCTTGATGTTACAAGTTCTAATGTTAATATTTACACTTATCACAGTTTTTGTCTTGAAATAATAAAAAATCATCCCGATATATTCGGGATTGGTGAAAATATAAAAATTATAACAGATTCCGTAAAAAAAGCATTTATGAAAGAATGTATTGACGAAAATCTTGAAAAAAGAAATGAACCTACAACCTTTCAAACTGATAAGAACGGGCCTTACTTTTTTATAGATAAAATTCTTGAACGGATTGAAGAAATAAAAAAATACAGATTAGATAAAAAGAAATACTTTGATAATCTAAATAACAATCCGGATTGGATTCCTCTTGTAAATGAAAAATATGAAAATTGGCAAAAAACTCTGTTAAAAAATCCTGATAAACCAAAAACAAAAGTTTTAATTGATGCTGAAAAGAAAATTGCAAAAGCTCAAGAACTTTGGGAACTATATAGCCTGTATAAGCTCAAAATGCAAAGAAAAAATTTTCTCGATTTCGGCGATATGATTACAATGCTTTTAGATGAGTTTGAAAAAAATGAAAGTTTTGCGGCTGAAATAGCTTCCAATTATGATTACATAATAGCTGATGAATATCAGGATACAAATCTTTCTCAAAATGAAGTATTGTTTAATCTTGCAGAAAATATGCCAAAGAAAAATGTTTTTGTTGTAGGTGATGATGACCAAATTATTTACACCTTTCAAGGGGCAAGGTTAGATAGCATTAAAAATTTTATAACAAGATTAAATGTTAAAGATGAAGATGTTATATGTTTTAAAGAAAACAGGCGGTCAACGGAAAAAATCCTTGAACTTGTCAGACAGATAGTTTTACAAGATGACATAAGTTTAGAAAAAGACAGCTATTTTAAAAGGTTCAATATTTCAAAAGAACTGTCATCTGCTAATATGGAGCTTATTCCGAGAAATACAGACGTAAAATGTACTATATACAGAGATTCTTTAGAAGAAAAAATTGATATAGTTGATAAGATAAAAGAACTTATTAATTCAACGGATTGCCCTATTGATAAAAATACAAAAGAAAAGAAATTATCCGAAATCGCAATACTGGCAAATAAACATGATGAACTTGAAGAATATGCAAAACTTCTTCAAGCTGAAAATATCCCTTATGAAACAGCAAACGGGAAGAATATTTTTGAGATTCAATCCTTTGTTGTAATGTTTTTGTATATGCAATTTCTTTGCAATTCAACACAATATAGTGATTCATTTTTTAAAATGATGCTTTCGAAACCTTTTGATATAAATGAAAAAGATTATGAAGTGTTATACAGAACAAGAAATACCGTTTCTTCTTTTATTGATAATATGCGTAAATTTAAAGATAAAGGTTATACCTATAAATTAACAAAGAAAAACGGAGAAGAAATCAATCTTTCATTTGCAGAACCTGATAAAATAGATAGATTTTTAAAGATTTACGATGAATTAAAGGATATAAAACAATGCGCTAATTTAAAAGATGCCGTTCTTATGATTGGTAATAAAACCGGAATATTTGAATATTATTTTAATAACCCCGTAAACAGAAGTGAAAATATTGCGGGATTAAAAAAACTGGTTGATGAGGCTGAAAGTTATTTGGAGCTTGAAAAACCTGCCACTTTTGAATTTTTTGTATCATATCTTGAAAAAGCTATGTTCGAAGGTATAAAGATTTTTGCAGATAAACCTCCCGTTAAACAAAATTCCGTAAAACTTGTAACTTACCACGGTTCAAAAGGAATGGAATTTGAGTATGTCTTTATGCCTTATTTAATAAAGAAACAAAATAAATTTGAAAATCCTAACATTCCTTTAAGCGTTACGGATGATATTTCAAAAGACAATAGAACAGGTAAAACAATTTCTGATGAAGAAAAGAAAAGAATAACAAAGTCTAATCTGATAAAACTTATATACGTGGCAATGACAAGAGCAAAGCACTCTTTAAATCTTTCTTATACTAAAATAAGAAATGACGGAAAAGATGCTGAACCTCTTGAACTTTTGACTTTGCAAACAGTTAAAGAACTGCTTAGTATTGAAGAATTTGAAAAAGATAAAGATAAACAATCAAGTTTTGAAAGTGAAGTTATAAAATCGTTAACCATATGCGACAGAGATTATAATAAAGAATTTAAAGATTATTTGAACAGTATAATTTCAGGAAAGATGTTTTCGGCATCAAGTGTTAATTGCTATTTAAGTTGTCACAGAGAATATCTTTATACTCATTTATTAGGTTTAAGCTCAAAAACAGAAAATGCGGATAAGGCACACTTTGGAACGGCAGTACACGCTGCTTATGAATTTGCAGTTAATTATGCTCTTGAGAATAAAGTATTTCCTCCAAAAGCAGAATTTATACATAAATTTGAAAATACATTAAAAGAACTGCCGGTTTCAAGCAAAGTAGAATTAAAGAGAATGCTTAATGACGGGGCAAATGTACTGATTAAAGAAAAAGACGGAGAATGTGCTTATGACCGTTTAAAAATAACACCTATTGAACAGTTATATAAAGCGGAATACGAGTTTACTTTTGATATAAACGGTGCAAAATTCACGGGTAAAATAGACAGAATTGATAAACTGCCGGACGGTACATATATTATTTATGATTATAAAACGGGAGATAAAAAAGACGAAAAAGACATCTGTGAAGGCGGGACACATGAAGATTATTATAATCAAATGGCACTTTATAAACATTATCTCCGTAAAGAGCTGGCTTGCGGATATGAAGATATTACAACTATATTTTTATTCCCGAGGGACTTTAAAAATCTCTTTGAACTGAAATTATCTCAGGAAAACTGCGAGAGAGTTGTTGATAAATTCAAAAATGCAATAGCTGATATTAAAGCAAATAAGTTTGAACCGATGCTTAATAAAAATGAGTGCAGTACGTTTTGTCCCTATAAAAATTCTTTTTGCGGTCTGAACATAATTTAATAAAAAAGAGGGAAAAAAACAAACTTACCCTGTCTTTTTTTAAAACCTATTACATTTTTTTTGTTTTATACTAAGACTATGAATAATTTTTTAATTAAGACATTGGGATGTAAGACTAATCAAATTGAGTCCGCTTTAATGGCGGAGAAGATGATTTCTGCGGGATATGAAGAAGTTAGAGATATAAAGGATGCGGATTTTTATATATTAAATTCATGTTCCGTAACCGCAATTGCGGATTCTAAGAATTTATCATATATAAGAAGGGTAAAACGTGAAAATCCCAATATAAAAACAATTGTAACAGGATGTATGGCTCAATTGGAGAGGGAAAACCTTTTAAAAAACGATTTGATTGATTATGTTATAGGCAATAATGAAAAAAATGATATTGCTGAGATTATAAAATCGGGGCAAAAATTGAAAGTTTCAGATATATTTTCGCATAATAATTTTAGGTATGAAAAAATTCATGAGCCGTTTAGAACAAGAGCTTCGATTAAAATTCAAGACGGATGTAATAACAGATGCAGTTATTGTACTATTCCTTTTGCGAGAGGAAAAAATCGTTCCAATTCTCTTAAAAATATATTGGAGCAGATACAAATCTTTGTTGAAGAGGGATATCAGGAAATTGTTTTAACGGGGATTCATATAGGACAATGGGGTGAGGATTTTTCTTCTCCGTTATCATTGCAAAATTTGTTGGAGGAAATTGAGAAAACATCCGTAAAACGTTACAGATTGGGTTCTTTGAATCCTTTGGAACTCAATAAAAACTTTATAGATTTTCTTTCTTCTTCAAATAAATTCTGTCCGCATTTTCATCTTTCGCTTCAAAGTTTATGTAATAAAACACTTAGAAACATGAAAAGATTTTATTCTGAGGAGCAAATTTTTAATCTCGTTGATTACATAAATATAAAATTTGACAAAGCTTTTCTGGGAAGTGATATTATAGTGGGTTTTCCGGGTGAAACAGAGGAAGATTTTGAGATAACAAAGCATAATATAGAGAAACTGAACCTTTCAAGAATACACGTATTCCCGTATTCGAGAAGAAAAGGTACTGAGGCTGATTTATTGCCTTATCAAACGGAATCCGAGGTAAAAAAGATGCGTTCAACCGTTATTCAGGATATTTCAAAAAAGAAGCTGAATAATTTCCTTAATCAAAATATCGGAACGGAAAATGAAGTTATTATTGAAAAACGAAGAGATAAAAAGACAAATTTACTTAAAGGTGTAACAAAAAATTATATAAACGTATTGATTGATGCCGATGATTCTTTTAAAGATACACTAAAAAAAGTCAGGCTGATTTCCGTATATGATGAAGCGCAGATGAAGGCGGAAATAATATAAATTAAACTTCTACATATGGTTTAATATTGAATCCTCACTCAATTGATTAATATAAATTGCCCCGAAATCAAATATTCTGTTTTTAATTATGTTATGTTCATTTTTTGAATCCAAAGAAGAAAAAGTGTAGTCGTGTTTTTTTACGGGGGATGTTTTAACGGGTTGTATTTCCTCCGATAAATATTGAGATACAATGTATGCATCATTATCATGATATTTTGCCGTTTTCGCAAAATAAACTTTAACAAAGTCATTAAAATGAGTGTTTGTAAATATTGCGGTTCGGCACCTGAAGGTGAACATCCGAAAGAAACAGACGGATAGACAATAGAGCGGGGCATTATATTAAATGTATTAATTTTATTTGTATACATTTTTTCTGATATATAAATTTGTGAAACTGTTTATATAAAACATTAATATTAATTTTTTTGTTAAAAGAATATGTTTAATTAGCATGATTAAAAATTATATGATACATTATAAGTATAAGTTGAGAGCAAAAGGGATATATTTTTCATCATGCGTTATGTACCTTTACATGTACATTCGGAATACAGTTTATTAGACGGTGCAATCAGAAATAAAGACCTTATAAAATTTGCGAAGGAAAATAATTTTGAAGCTGTTGCGGTAACTGACCACGGTGTTATGTATGGTGCAATTGAATTATACAGACAAGGCAAAGAAAATCAATTTAAAGTCCTTTTGGGTTGTGAGTTTTACATATATCACGGGGATATAAAATCTCACGATTCAAATAACAGAGAGCTTTATCATCTTGTTTTAATAGCTAAAAATAATACAGGATACCAAAATTTAGTTAAACTCGTAAGTATAGCGCATATAGACGGGTTTTATTATAAGCCCAGAATAAACAGAGAAATACTCGAAGAGCATTGTGAAGGTTTAATATGCTTATCTGCTTGTATACAAGGGGAAGTAGTTCAGGAAATATTGAACGGAAACAGAGAAGGGGCGAAGAATACAGCAAAATACTATAAAAATCTCTTTAAAGATGATTATTACATAGAGCTGCAAGACCATGGACTTGCCGAACAGAAACGTTCAAATCCGGAATTAATAAAAATAGCTCAAGAATTGGATATCCCGATGGTTATAACCAATGACAGCCATTATCTGAGAAAAGAGGACAGCACTTGGCATGATACGTTGTTATGTATCCAAACAAACGCCTTTAAAGATGATGAAAAGAGGATGAGGTTTGACAACAGCGAATTTTATGTAAAAACTCCCGAAGAATTGAGAGATGCCTTCAGATGGATGGATGCAGATTTATTTGAGGAGGCAATAGAAAATACAGCAAGGATAGCTGACAAATGCCACGTCATAATTAAAATGGGAGAGAATATTCTGCCCTCATTTGAAGTTCCCAAAGGACATTCTATTCCCTCATATCTTGATTTTTTAGTTCGAAAAGGATTGGATGAAAGATATGATGAAATAACCCCCGAAATCGAAAAACGATATAAATATGAGTTGGAAATTATCAATAAAATGGGATTTGATGCATACTTTTTAATAGTATGGGATTTTATAAATTATGCGAAAAAGCACGGTATTCCGGTTGGGCCGGGAAGAGGTTCCGCCGCCGGAAGTTTAGTTGCATATTCTCTCGGGATTACAGACCTTGATCCGATTAGACATAATCTGTTGTTTGAACGTTTCTTAAACCCTGAACGTGTAAGCATGCCTGATGTCGATATAGATTTCGGAGATGGACGTGAGCGTGTTATAGATTATGTTACCGAAAAGTACGGAAGTGATAAAGTATGTCAAATAATAACTTTTGGTACATTATCGGCAAAAGCTGCCATAAAAGCGGTAGCCAGAGTTAATAAAATTCCGTTTGAAACATCAAACAGAGTAAGCCAGTTAGTTCCTTCGGAAGTTGATATGACAATATCAAAGGCACTTGAAGAGTCACCCGATTTTAAAAAAGAATATGAGGAGTCGGCTGTTCTGAGAGAAATAATAGATGAAGCAATGAAAATAGAGGGATTAAAACAAAATACCGGCATGCACGCAGCCGGAGTTATAATCGCTCATCAGCCCTTGGATGAAATATGTCCTGTTCAAAGAGCAAAAGAAGGAAATATTATCACTGAATATCCGAAAGAAGATTGCGAAAAAATCGGGCTTTTAAAAATGGACTTTTTAGGGCTAAAAAACTTAACTATTATTCAAAAAACCGTTGAATTGGTTAAAGAGCTTAAAGGAATTGACATAGAAATAAATAAAATCCCGCTGGATGATTCCGAAGTATATAAAATGCTGATGAAGGGAGAAACAGACGGAGTATTCCAGCTTGAATCAACAGGCATGAAAAAATTGGTAAGAGATTTAAAACCGAGTGTGTTTGAAGATTTGGGCGCTTTAGTTGCACTGTTCCGTCCGGGGCCTTTAGAATCAGGTATGATAACTGACTTCGTTAAAAGAAAACACGGAGAACAGGAAATAAAATATGCTCATCCTCTGTTGGAAAATATATTAAAAGATACATACGGAACGATTGTATATCAGGAACAGATAATGCAGATATTCCAGGTGCTTGCGGATTATACACTCGGTGAAGCTGATATGGTGCGCCGTATGATGGGAAAGAAGAAATTTGAAGAAATGGCGAAACAGAAAACCCGTTTTGTCGAAGCTTCAATAAAAAAAGGTATGACCGAAGAAGGAGCAAAAGAACTGTTTGACCAAATTGAAAGCTTTGCAAAATACTGCTTTAACAGGTCACATTCCGCCGCATATGCATATGTTGCTTATCAAACGGCATACTTAAAAGTTCATTATCCCGTTGAATATATTTGTGCAATGTTATCAAATTCTAAAGATAATTTGGATAAAATTCAGTTATATATTGCGGAAGCACAAAGATTAGGAATAAAAGTATTTCCGCCTGATATTAATAAATCAAAATCCGAATTTTATACAGACGGAGTAAATATCAGATTCGGACTAAATTCAATAAAAGGCATAGGGGATGCGGTACAGCAGGAAATAGCCGACGAAAAACAAAGGGGCGGTGAATTTTCTTCAATTGCGGATTTTGCAAGAAGAATAAATCCCAGAATAATAAACAGAAAAGCACTTGAAAATCTGGCAAAAGCCGGAGCCTTTTTATCGCTTGTTTCTTCAAGAAAACAAATGTTTATAAATATTGAAAATATTTTAAATGTTGCGGGTAAAGAAATGGAAGCCAGAGAAATGGGGCAAGTTAGTCTGTTCTCTGCCATGAATCCGCAAAATATGGGAAATAGCTACCATATGCAATCATTTGAACTCTTTGGGACACCTGAAGAATTTTCAGACAGAGAACTTCAGGAGTTTGAAAAAGATTTAATGGGATTTTATTTAACTTGCCATCCGTTGGAATCAATAAGAAAAAACCTGCCCTTCCTTTCCACCCATAAAATTGAGGAATTAAAGGACATAAAGAATGATACGTTTGTTACAATCTGCGGGTTGTTAACCTCTGTAAGAAAAATACCCACTAAAAAAGATCCCAATAAATTTTTAAAAGCAGGCATGATAGAAGATTTAACAGCGGAAATTCCCTTTGTGGCTTTTCAAAAAACACTTGAACAATATAATTCTTTAATAGAAACAGAAAAAAAGGTAATTGTTTCGGGTAAGTATCAAAATAAAGACAGCGGGCAGCCTCAAATTATAATAGAAAGTATAAAACCCGTTGAAAACAGTAATATAGTAACTATTTCCATAGAAAAAGAAATAGCGTACGAAAAATTAATGGCATTAAAAGATATGCTTGCAAATTATAAAGGTAATGACCCTTTAGTTTTTAAATCTACGGAAAACGGAGAAGAAACAAAAATATTGGCAAGTCAAAATTACTGGGTTAACGCATCAAATGTATTAACAAATAATGTTGAAAAGTACTTTTCACAGGATGTAGATATAACCGTTAACTCGCTTTCGTAAATTCTGAAGGGATTTTAAAATCTATATTTTTACATAAAATAGAATATTTTTGATAAACGGCTTCGGGATTTTGTCTGGCTTCATTGATTTTATCCGAAAGAGAGATAAAAATTTTCCCTAAATCAGGGTCAAATTGGGTGCCAATACACTTTTCAATTTCAGCCATTGCAATTTCATGAGAAAGAGCAGTTCTGTATGGTCTTGTAGAAGTCATTGCATCATAAGTATCAGCTAATGCAATAATTCTGCCTGCCAATGGAATTTGAGTACCTTTTAATTTATCGGGATATCCTGTTCCGTCCCATTTTTCGTGGTGAGCTTTTACCCATTCTGATATAACTTGAAGTTTCTTTATATTGAAAACAATTTTTCCGCCCTTTGCCGGGTGAGATTTCATAATTAAAAATTCTTCATCCGTTAATTTCCCGTTTTTGCATAAAATATTTTGCGGAATGACAATTTTGCCGATATCATGTAAAAGTCCTGCAATTTCAATATCTTCAAGAAAACTGTTATCTAAATTTAATTCTCTTGCCAGAATCATTGAATAAATAGTAACTCTTAAGGAATGGCCGTTTGTATACGAATCTCTTGTATCAAGTGCATTTGATATGGCTCTGATTGTTTTATAAAATAATTCTCTCAATTCTCCGTAGAAAATTTTATTATGTGAAGCCAAAATATATTTATTAACTCCGCTTTCAACCGCTATTTTTAATTCCTCTGGTTCAAACGGTTTTAAAATATACTGAAATAAATCACAATCATTTATGGCGGAAACGATAATATCCGTATCAACATGACCGGTTAAAAGTATTTTAACAATTTCGGGATTAATTTTTCTTACTTCTTTTAAGAAATCAGTACCTTCCATCTCAGGCATTTTTTGGTCAGATACGATTAAAGAAATTTTATTGCCTTGAGTTTTAACAAGTTCAAGTGCTTCAAACCCGTTATGAGCGGTTATAATGTTATAACTGCCCCTTAAAGTTCTTTTTAATAATTGTAAGTTATTTTCTTCATCATCAACTAAAAGAACGGTTGGCTTTTCGTTGTCTATAAGTTTTAATATTGATTCTAAACTGTTTTGTAAGTCTGCTGAACTCATTGCCTGCCTTATTAATTCAGTAAAATATATTTAATACTTATATTATACCATTTTTTTACAAATGTTAACAAGGTTGTATAAAAAAATAAAATAAATTGGTACTCAATAAAATATTTATAGTACAATAAAGTGGTACAGTTTATTAGCAAAAGAGGTAGAACAATGGTAAAAAAACTGATAGAAAAAGATACAAAAATGTTCTTAACCGGAAATGAAGTATTAGCATATGCCGCAAATGCAGCAGAAGCAGACTTTATGTATGGTTATCCCATTACTCCGCAGAATGAGATAATGCATACATGGTGTAAATTACTTCCTAAAACGGAAGCCGGTTTTTTGCAAACCGAAGATGAAATATCTGCAGGTTTCTCAACAATAGGCGGAATATTAGCAGGAAAAAGAGCATTTACGGCAACTGCAGGCCCCGGAAATGTAATAATGCAGGATGCGCAATCAATGGCAGAAATGATGAGAATCCCGTTTGTTTGTGCGGTAATGCAAAGAGGTGGCCCGTCAACTGCAACCGTAATATATGCACAGCAAGAAACCAGATTAACATGTTTCGGCGGAAACGGAGAAGGTTTTAGAATAGTATATTCTACAGCCGGACATCAGGATTTATACGATTATATGATTAAAGCATTCAATACTGCTTGGACATATAAATTCCCGACATACGTTTTAGCTGACGGATATCAAGGTAAAATGAGAGAACCTGTTATGCTTTATGATCCTAAATCAAGAGGTATTAATATGGTTCCCGTATCTCCTTATTTGTTAGCTGAAGGACAAATCGGAGTTGACAGAAAATCAGTACATCTTAGAAATACATATAATATGGAAGAAGAACTTATGGAAGTTCTTGACCAATATCAAAAAGATTACGATAAAATGGCTGAAGAAGTTGCCGAATATGTAGAATACAAAGCGGAAGATGCAGAAATACTTGTTATAGCTCACGGTATAGTTGCACGTTCAGCAGTAACCGCAATCGACGAATTAAGAGCAAAAGGTATTAAAGCAGGATTATTCAGACCTGTTACAATCAGACCGCTTGCGGTAAAACCGTTAAGAGATGCAGTATCAAGAGCAAAACAAATCCTCTTTACCGAATCAGCTAACGGTCAATTAGCACAAATGGTATTAGAAAAACTTTATGGTTTAACAACTCCTTATTCTACATTGTTTAAAATGGGTGTTGGTGTAACAGGTGATGATATAGTTGAAAAAGTTGAACAAATGGTAAAAACACCTGCAACTGTATAGTAACGAATATTTGAAAAATAAATTAAGGAGATAAAAAAATGACAGAGGTATTAACATTACCGCCGAGTCTGCCAAACGCACAGAATGCGGAAGTAGGAGCAAGTAAATTCTGCCCCGGTTGCGGTCATGGTATGATTCTTAAATCTTTAGCTTTTGCTATTGATGAATTAAATTTAAAACAAAAAGCAGTATTTGGTTGTGATATCGGATGTTCACTTCTTTCATGGAATTATTTGGACTTAGATACGGTTCAAACTCACCACGGAAGAACAACCCCGGTAATATACGGTGTAACAAGAGCTAACCCTGAAGCAATAGGTATAGCATACATGGGTGATGGCGGCGGCTTGGCAATCGGTTCACAACACTTGGTAAACGCTGCTGTTCGTTCGGAAAAAATGTTAATTATTGTAGCAAATAATACAAACTATGGTATGACAGGCGGACAAATGTCACCGACAACTATGCCGGGACAACGTACCGAAACAACTCCATACGGTCGTGATTGCGAAGTAACCGGACGTCCGGCAAAAGGTGCTGAAATGGTTGCAGCTATTGCTGACCCTAAAAAATCATATGTTGCTCGTTCAAGCGTTTCTAATTTGAGAAAATTACGTGCTACATTTAAAAAAGCACTTAAAAATGTTGAGATGGGCGGATTTTCATTTGTTGAAGTTTTGTCTTTATGCCCGTTAAACTGGAGAACTAATAACGTTGATACTTGGGGCAGATTATCTCAAATGGAAGAATGCTTTGAAGTAAATGAATTTTTAGTAAGAGAAGGATTGGAGGGTTAATATGTCAAGAACAAAAATGGTATTAGCCGGTGAAGGCGGACAAGGCGTTCAATCCGTTGCTAAAATTCTGGTTGAAGCAGGTTATGAAGCAGGTAAACAAGTTCTTTATATTCCTAATTTCGGTGTAGAACAAAGAGGCGGTGTTTCTATTGCTTTTTGTCAAATAGCCGATGAAAAAATAGGAGAACCTCGTTTTTCAAAAGGTGATATTGTTATTATGCTTTCTGATAGAGCTGTTGACAGATGTGATTGCTACGTAGATGAAAATGCAATTGTTGTTTATGATACATCTGTTTGTACTAAGACTCCTGCTTGCAAATGTAAAAAACTTATCGGTATTGATGCAAATAAAATAGCTAATGAACAATTAAGCGCCAGAGTATTTAATATTATTGTTCTGGGGGTTTTAATTGCGGCAACTAATGTACTTGATATATCCGATATCAAGAATGCTATGGAACATGCGTTAGGTAAGAAATTTGATGCAAAACCGGAATTGAGAGAATTAAATTATAAAGCTCTTGAAATGGGTATGAATTTGTTAAAAGAGAAGGTAGGTGCATAATGACAACAGGATATAAAGGCTATAAAATTGCTGACGTAGCAAAGGGTAAAGCTGATTATTATGTATACACAGACCTTTGTAAAGGATGCGGTTTATGTATTGCAAGATGCCCTATGAATAAAGGTGACCAAAAATGTTTACAATGGTCAAAAGAAACAGGATTATTCCAAACCCCTGCGGTTGAACCAAATCCTGAAATATGCATCGGCTGCGGTACATGCGCTCTGGTTTGCCCTGACAGTGCAATCAGAATTGAAAAAAAATAGTTTGATTTTTTAATACCGTCTTTATTATAAAGACGGTATTTTTTTGGACTTTTTTTATTTATTATTTTATAATTACCTTGAAACTTATATTGAGGAGAGATATGTTAAACGGAAAAAAGATAGTTGTTGTAATGCCTGCTTATAATGCAGAAAAGACTTTGGAAAAGACCTATAATGAAATTTACCATGAAATTGTGGATGAGATTATTCTAACGGATGATAAATCAAGTGATAACACAAAAGATTTAGCAAAAGATTTAAATATAACAACAATTGTTCATAAAGAAAACAGAGGATATGGGGGGAATCAAAAATCATGCTATACTGCGGCATTAAAATCTAATGCTGATATAGTTATAATGCTTCATCCGGATTATCAATATACTCCTAAATTAATTCCCGCAATAGCATCAATGCTGGCTTTTGAAGAATATGATGCCGTTATTGCATCAAGAATGCTTTCTAATGCGCTTGAAGGCGGGATGCCGCTATATAAGTATATTGCAAATAAACTTTTGACAGCTTTTGAAAACTTTTTCCTCGGGCAGCATTTGTCTGAATATCATACGGGTTTTAGGGGATTTAAAAAAAATGTATTGGAAAACCTTCCGTTGAATGATTGTGATGATGACTTCGTTTTTGATAATGAGATGCTGGCGTTAGTCAGTTATTACGGTTATAAAATAGGGGAGATAAGCTGTCCTACAAAATATTTTCCGGAAGCTTCTTCAATTAATTTTATGCGTTCTTGTAAATACGGGTTTGGGGTGTTAGGTGTAAGTTTAAAATATTTTCTTGCTTATACCGGAATATATAAATCAAAAATTTTTAAAAAATCCGCAAAAAAATTGGATGTAAATGCTGAATTACCTTATTATCATATAGGGAAAAAGGATTAATATATTTATAATTAAAATGATTTAAAAATTAAAAAGGCGCTTTATAAAGCGCCTTTTTTTATACCTCAATATATTCTTTTAAACGTTTGCTTCTGTTAGGATGTCTTAATTTTCTTAAAGCTTTAGCTTCAATTTGTCTTATACGTTCTCTTGTTACTCCAAAGAGCTGTCCTACTTCTTCTAATGTTCTTTGTCTGCCGTCATCCATACCGAATCTTAGTCTGAGTACATCTCTTTCTCTCGGAGATAAACCGCTTAATACTTCTGCAAGATCTTCTCTCAATAATTCTTGAGCAACAGTCTTTACAGGAGCATCAGCGTCTTTATCTTCTATGAAATCACCTAGTCTGGAATCTTCTTCTTTCCCGATAGGGGTTTCTAATGATAGAGGTTCTTGTGCTACTTTAATTATTTCTCTTAATTTCGGAACTGAAATATTCATTTCAATCGCAAGTTCTTCTTCCGTAGGTTTCCTTGAAAGTTCTTGAGCCAATTTTCTGGTAACTTTCTTTAACTTGTTAATGGTTTCTACCATATGAACAGGGATTCTGATAGTTCTTGCCTGGTCTGCTATAGCTCTTGTTATTGCCTGACGAATCCACCATGTAGCGTAAGTTGAAAATTTATATCCTCTTTCGTGGTCAAATTTTTCTGCGGCTCTTATTAAACCTAAATTACCTTCTTGTATTAAATCTAAGAAGAGCATTCCTCTTCCTACATATTTTTTTGCTATACTTACAACCAGTCTTAAGTTAGCTTGTACCAATCTTCTTTTTGCTATAACACCTGCATTTCCGCCTTGTATGATTTTCTTTGCAAGGTCAATTTCCTGTTCCGCAGTTAATAATTTTATTCTGCCGATTTCTCTTAAATACATTCTGACCGGATCATCAAAAGAAACACCTTTTGGAAGTAATACATCCGTCATTGATACTTCTTCTTCATCGTCTTCTTCAACCATTTCTGTTGAAAATAAATCTTCGTTTTCCATTGTATCAATAATTTTGTTTCTTTCGGCATTCATTATAACATCCATACCGTCACGGCTGATTGATTCCGGTTCTGTCATTAAAATTATCCCCGATGATTCGGAGGTTTCATTACCCATTGTTTCTTCTTCTTCCATCATGCTTACCACTGATAAGTCTGAAATTTTCTTCTTACTCATTAAATTTATTCTCCGATTTTATGTTTATTTCTTATTTTTTCTCTTAACTGCATTTGAAATTGCATTGATTCAATATCATCATCTTTTAAATTTTTATATTTAGAAATAAGTTCTTTTTTCTCACAGTCCGAATGATATTTTTGAATTCTTGCTTTATTCTCACATACAGCAGACCTAAAGTCTTCATCTGATAAGCCTTTAAAGCTTTCAGCTATGTATATTAAATCTGTTATTATTTCTTTTAACTCATTATCCTCAGCAAATTGTGTATACAGGGTGTGTATTAATTTTTCCACATTATTATTTATCTGAAATGATAATTTGTCAATTGTTTCTTTAATTTTAGTTAAGTTTTCATCCGTAAATTTAACATCTTGTATTGATTCCTTAAGGAAGTTCATATCTGATTCGCTTCCGACAGTAAAAAACAATGACAATAAATTTTTTTGTGCTTTTTCACAAATATTTGAAGTTTTTGTTACAATTGATGAAGAATCCCTATATATAGAGCTTTTCAGCATCTTAGTTTTGTTAACCTCCCTAATCAGTGATTTTTCATCTATGTCTATTCGGTCAGATATTATTCTTATATATTCATTTTGAATGATATTATTTGGAATTTCCTCGATTAAAGGCATGATTTTTTTTACTAATTTTAATTTATCTGTCGGAGAAAGATTTGATTTGTAGTCTTTTAAAATTTGTTCAAGTTCAAAATCCAAAAGCATCGGAGCCTTTTTTATATATTCTTTGTAACTGTCGATTCCGTATTCTCTTATATATTCGTCAGGGTCTTTACTGTCAAACGGAGCTATTACTCTGATTTCGCATGTGTATTTATCATCTGATAATGTTGAGTAAGCCTGGTCATATATTTTTAAATTTCCAAGCCCTTTAAATGCTTCTTTTATTACGTCAGTACTTCTTTTTGTAGCATTTAATCCTGCCGTATCAGTATCAAAAGCAAGATATATTTTTCTTGATTTTGAATATTTAGCTATTAAGCGTACATGGTCTACGGTTAATGCAGTACCGCAGGAGGCAACGGCATTTTTTAATCCGTATGCTTGTGCTGATATTACATCAAAGTAACCTTCCATTATGACGACGTAATCGTCTTTTATCATTTGCTCTTTTGCTTTGTCTATTCCGTATAAAGTTCTTGATTTATTATATAAGACAGTATCCGGAGAGTTTAAATATTTTGGATTTTGATTTGCCTCTGTTGCTCTGGCTCCAAAGGCTATTACATTTGAAGATTCATCTCTTATCGGTATCATTATTCTGTTTCTGAATCTGTCTATATAATCCCCTTTTTCAGTTTTTATAATTAATCCTGCTTTTTCTAAAATATTCGGGGTATATTCCGCTTTATATTTTTCTGTTAATCCTGTGTACTCTTTCGGTGAATACCCGAGCATGTATTCATCAATTATTTCTTTTGTTATCCCTCTTTTTTCAAGATATTCAAGTGCAGGCTTTGCTTGAGGCATATTTAATAAATTATCATGATAATATTTAGTTATATCTTTCAGTAATTGTTTAATTTGTTGTTTTTCTTCTGTATGTTGTTTTGAATCCCCGAGTGTTTTTGGTAATTCAATCCCGTATTTTAATGCCAAATCCTTAATGACTTCACCAAAGGTTTGGTTATTGATTTTCATTAGAAAGCTTATTGCATCTCCGCCTTCTCCGCATCCGAAACACTTAAAAATCCCTTTTTGCGTATTAACACAAAAAGACGGTGTTTTTTCTTCGTGAAAAGGACAACAACCCCAGTAGTTTGCACCCTTTTTCTTTAACAATACTCTTGATTGGACTATTTCCAATATGTCCAACCTGTTACGTATTTCATCGACAGCTTCACTATATGTTTTTGTTGTTGTCATTTGCTATTTCAGTCCGTTCATTCTTGCCAATTTGTATAAAAATTCGTCGTGATTCTTTTGTATTAACGGGGAAGGCATAAAGTTTTCTTCATATTTTATTAATACATATCTGTCAGTCATTCCCGAAACGTAATCGCAGACTGTTTGCATAACTTCTTTTTCGTCTGAATTTTTATACATACTCCTCAACTCAGCGTAATAAAATTCAAACAGTTGTTTTATAACATTTTGAGCTTTATCTTCCGCCTTTTTTGCCTGAGGATTGTTATACACGTTTTCAAACATCCATTTTCTTAATTTAATAAATTGTTCAAAACACTCCTCCGACATTAATATTTTATCTTTTCCATAACTGTTTTCAACAATGTTGTTCAACAATCTGGTAAGCCTTATTCTGTTTGAAGTTGAAAAGTAATCAGCACTTTCTTTTGGTATATCATCATTATGAATTATATTTGCCCTTATCGCATCTTGAATATCATGGTTTATATATGCAATTTTATCTGAAATTCTTACCACTTGCCCTTCTAAAGTGTTAGGAGTGCATTCATAAGAATGATTTAAAATCCCGTCAATAGTTTCAGCGGTCAGATTTAAATCTTCTATAAATTCAACCACACGTACGCTTTGTTCATTATGTCTGTATCCTGAAGGCATAAGTTCATTTAAAACTCTTTCACCCGAATGCCCAAAGGGTGTATGTCCCAAATCATGCCCAAGCGCTATTGCTTCAGTTAAATCTTCGTTTAAATCAAGTGCACGTGCCAGTGTTCTTGCTATTTGAGATACCTCGAGTGTATGTGTCATTCTGGTTCTGAAATGGTCATCATATGGAGCAAAGAATACTTGCGTTTTATGCTTTAATCTCCTGAATGCCTTTGAATGCAGTATTCTGTCCCTGTCTCTTTGATATTCAGTTCTTAGTGTACATGGCTCCTCCTGCCTTTTTCTTCCTTTTGTATTTGAACTCTTGGAGGCTAACGGCGACAAAAAAAGGTTCTCTCTTTCTTCTGTCTTTTCTCTTGTATTCTTTTTTATAATACTCATATATTCAACTTCACTTCGCTTCTTGAACTTTTCTATTTTATTAAAAATATAAAGCTTTTTCCATTGTGAACTATTGATATGTTTAAATTATTTAATATAATATTTTATATAGACTTGATTAATTATTATTTTTTATTTATTATCAGACTATTATTAATATATTTGAAAGGAAAATAAGATGTCAGTTGAATGTGCAATATGCGGAAAAAAACCTTTGAAGGCTTCAAAACTTTCATTTTCTCATAAACATAATGTATACAGACAAAGCCCTAACCTCCAATCAGTAAAGGTTATGGGAAACGGTACAGTTAAAAGAATAAAAGTTTGTACTTCATGTTTAAGAGCAGGGAAAGTTCAAAGAGCTGTATAATTTTTTCTTTTAAAAAAGAACCTCGGATGAGGTTCTTTTTTTTATGCCGCATATGCATTTATCAGTGATTTCTTTAGTGCATTTAATACTTCCGGACTTACTTCGCCTTCTATAGCTTTTTGGTCTAAGATTTCTAATGACTCCCCAACAGTCATAGGCTTTTTATAGCTTCTTTCTTCTCTTAAAGCTGAATATATATCAGCAACAGACAGTATATTCTGTAGTTTATCGGCACTTTCTTTATAAGGTTTATGATGATTTCTTATTAAATCTAATGTTCTTTGATTTATTCCGCTCAATAATAATAATTGATATCCTAATTCGGAATGTAAATCAACTATTTCTCTTTCTTTCTTATTCAAACTTCCTTTTTTGGAAATTATTTCCTCCGGAATTAATAATTTCCCGTAATCATGAAACACACATGCCTGCTCTAAAATTTTTCTCTCGTTAGGAGAAATATTCATATAATCCGCTATTTGCAGCGCATAATTTGTTGTTGTACTCAGATGTGTATTAATTATATCTCTTATATTTTGAGGATAAATTTTATATTCCAAGCCGTGTTCACTTAAAATATTTTTTATTTGAGGATTGCTTTTTACGAACTTGTTAATAATTTTCGGGTCTAAATATGCGCTCAATAACAATTTAGACGGCAAAACGTTAGCATTAAACGGACTTGTTTGCCCCATAATCCTTGGTTTAACATTGTTTGGATTTTTTACAAAAGAATCATTAAATTCTGCATAATTAGAATTTAAATTATTATTTTGAATACCAAAACTATTTAACTGTAAATTATTACTACTAACCTTCAAAAGATTACAAACCTTCAAACCTACCTTATGTAAATATAAAAACATTTGCTTTTTAAAAATTGCCTATTTTGAAAAAAATCTTGACATAATTAACAAAACAAAGAAAAATATAAATTATGTTATAAATATACAGAAATGTGGAATTAGATTAAAGTTAGTATTTGGTTGATAAAATAAGGAGATAATAATGTATTCAAAAGAAGATCTTGCGGAGTTAATAATCAGAAATCCTGAGGAATTTAATTCTTATAAAAAAACTATTGATGACCAATTGGATTTGACGGAATTGGATTTTTCAAATATGAACCTTGAAAATATAGATTTTTCAAATACGGAACTGGCAGGAACATCATTTACGGATTCACATATATCAAATTGTAATTTTACTGCAAGTGATTTAAACGCAGCGGACTTTACAAGGGCTAATATCGTTGAATCTGATTTTTCGGAAAGTATATTAAATGGGACTGATTTTAGTTATGCTTGTATAAATTATTGTAATTTTACCGATGCTGATATGGCGGGTTGTATTGTTAAAGAAGCTGATTTATCGGATTCTGATTTTACGGCAAGTTTAAATTTATCCGCTACAAGAGCAGATGATACAACTATTTGGCCGGATAATGACATGCTTCCGGATGATTTTGATACTAATTATTCAAAAGAGTCTGAAGATGAAGAAGAAAATACTGTTTCGGATTACTAATTTTTTATTTGTTTTGTAAAAAAATACCGCCCGCTATAAAGAGGGCGGTATCTTTTTTATCTGCTTATTATTTATCTGAAGGTATACGCATTGAGTAGAATGACCTTATAACAAATATAAGAGCAATTATGAATAAAATAACTCCGGCATATACCGCCATTTCTTTAAATGCCGGTGCAATGGCAATCTCCATCGCCAATAAACCGAATAAAGTAGTAAATTTAATTATGGGATTCATTGCAACTGAAGAGGTATCTTTAAACGGGTCTCCTACTGTATCTCCTACAACGGTTGCATCATGTAAAGGTGTTCCCTTCTCATTTAAATCAACTTCTACTATCTTTTTTGCATTATCCCAGCAGCCGCCTGCATTTGCCATAAATACAGCCTGGAACAGACCGAATATTGCTATACCTATTAAGTAGCTTACAAAGAAGGACACGGGATTATTATTGTTTAAAATAGGTGCTGATAAACACGCTAACGAAAGTGCAAATGAAAATAAAGCTATAAATATGTTTAACATACCTTTTTGAGCATATTCGGTACATATTTTTACAACCTCTTTTGAATTGTCTACATTTGCTTTTTTATCATCACTTTCACCTAATTTAATATTTTTTGATATATATTCAACTGCTCTATAGGCACCGGTTGTAACTGCCTGCATTGAAGCCCCTGAAAACCAATATATAACGGCTCCTCCCATTAATAATCCTAAAATTGTATAAGGGTTTAATAAGTTTAATATGGATTCGGGTGAAATATTTAAAGTTTCTTTTATTACCAATATTAATGAAAATATCATTGTTGTGGCTCCTACTACAGCCGTTCCGATTAATACCGGCTTTGAAGTTGCCTTAAACGTATTTCCCGCTCCGTCATTTTGCTCTAAGTATTTTTTCGCATTATCAAAATTCGGTTCGAATCCGAATTCATTTTTTATTTCTTCTGATATATTCGGAATTTCTTCAATTAATGATAATTCATATACTGATTGAGCATTATCCGTAACAGGCCCGTAACTGTCTACTGCAATTGTAACCGGTCCCATTCCCAAAAATCCGAATGCAACCAAGCCAAACGCAAATACGGATGAATATATCATAATTTCGGAAGGAATGTGAATGCTTGCAAAGTATGCCATTGTCATTAATCCTACAATAACAAGTCCTATCCAAAATCCGGAGAAATTACCTGCTACTATTCCTGATAAAATTGTTAAAGAAGAACCGCCTTCTTTTGATGCCGTTACAACTTCTGATGTATGCTTTGCTTTAGGACTTGTAAATACTTTCGTAAACTCAGGTATTAACGCAGCTCCTAATGTTCCGCAGCTTATTATTACGGATAATGTCAACCATAAATTATTAGGCATGCCCTCCAATAAATAATGACTTATTGCAAATGTCATGCATATTGATAAAATGGATGTTATCCATACTAAATTAGTTAATGGCGCTTCAAAATCCAAATCTTCTTTTTTGCCGAATAATAATTTATTTAATATGTTATTTATACCGTAAGCAATAACTGAAGTAAGAATCATAAGGTATCTCATAACAAATATCCACGTTAGAAGCTGGATTCTGTATTCGGGGAATACTCCTAGCAAAATGAAACTAACAAGTGCAACCCCTGTAACTCCGTATGTTTCAAATCCGTCTGCCGTAGGCCCTATTGAATCACCGGCATTATCTCCCGTGCAGTCTGCTATTACTCCCGGATTCCTTGGGTCATCTTCTTTTATCCCAAACTGAATTTTCATTAAATCTGAACCTATGTCGGCAATTTTTGTGAATATTCCGCCTGCTACCCTAAGTGCTGATGCACCTAATGATTCGCCTATTGCAAATCCTATAAAACAAGCACCCGCTAAATTGCCCGGAACAAATAATAATATCATCAGCATTACTATTAATTCTACGCTTACTAACAATACACCGATACTCATTCCTGCCTTTAACGGGATATTTAATATATCTAACGGCTTATTCCTTAATGATGTAAAGGATGTTCTTGCATTTGCCAATGTATTCATCCTTATCCCGAACCATGCAACACCATATGAGCCTAATATCCCGACTACTGATGCCATAAGAATGATTAATACATTCTTTATACTCATTTCCTGTAAAAAGCCGAAATAAAACGCTATACATATTGCTATTAAAATTTCTAATACTATTAAAAATTTACCCTGCTGCACAAGATAAGTTTTACACGTTTCAAAAATAGTATTCCCTATTTCTGTCATACATGTATGAGCTTTTATACTCTTTATTTGACCGTATGCTATTAATCCCCATACAACCCCTAAAACGGAAACAATTATTCCGATTAAAAGCCAGTCAAAATTTGCTCCGTCGATTTTCGGAACCACAAGATCCGCTTCTCCCGCATATGCCGGACATATACTCATTATGAGTAAAACCGACGGCAGAATAAACTTCCTCATAAAGCTTTGTTTTTCTTCTTTATTTGGCATTTTATATCTCCCTTTTTATACCCTTTACAAAGCTTTATTATATATTATTATTTTATTTTTAACTATTTTTTAAGTTTAGTTAATTTTTTAAAAATTCACCTATATCCGTATCCAGATAATTCGCCAGCTCTACAAGTTTTCCTAAAGATAAATTTAATACACCCATTTCTATTTTTGCAACATAGCTCCATGACACCTTCATTAATTCAGAAAATGTTTCTTGAGTGTATCCTCTTTCTTTTCTGACTCGCTGAATATTTTTTCCAACTATTTTTAATGTTCTCTTTTTATCCATAATTTTATTATTGCTATTTATTTATATATTTCTATAGACTTATAAATATATAGAAATATAAATGAATGTAAACATAATTAAATACTGAGAGAAAAATGCTTGAAAATATAAGTTTACTTTCATAAAATAGTAATAAGATAAAGTAAAAATTACCCGTGGTGATTATATTCTTTTTTTGAGTATAATTCCTTCATTGAGGTATAATGCAATTTTTGTTTTATACCTCTTTTTCTTTTATTTAAGGCGGGAAAGAGGAAAAAAATAGTAAAAAATCAAAAACGCTGAAACAGATATAGCGTTTGTATTTACAAAATTATGGATATATGGGAATTTTTTTAAATTTTTGTAGCTAAAGACGGAGCAAGTGCTATAAATTGTCTTACAAGCTCTTTATCCCATTGTTCTCCTGCGCCTTCTTCCAAAATAGCGCATGCTTTTTCAACGCTCATTCCTTTTCTGTACGGTCTGTCGCTTATAAGTGCATGATAAGTATCCGCAACAGCAACAATTCTTGCGGCAAGCGGAATTTCTTCACCTTTTAATCTGCACGGATATCCTTTTCCGTTCCACTGTTCGTGGTGGTATTTTACTATCGGTATTAAATCATGCAATAAAGGATTCGGGTCTAATATTTTTTGAACACCTATAGTCGGATGTTGTTGTATTATTTTAAATTCTTCGTCTGTTAATTTTGCAGGTTTTGTAAGTACATCCTCAGGGATTCCGATTTTACCTATGTCATGAAGCAATGCTCCGAGTTTAATGCGTTCAACTTCTTTATCGGGAAGATTTATTGCTCTTGCCAGTGCTACTGAATACCTTGATACGGATGATGAATGGTCTTTTGTATATTCATCTTTTGCATCTATTGCGCTTGCAAGCGATGTTACGACTTCTATCAAGTGATTTTGCGATAATATATTTTCGTTTTGGAATTGTTCCACAAGTGCTTCTTCAAAATTAATTCCCAATTGAGAATGTCTTTTTGCCATAACTACCGCAAATGAATTTAAAGCGGTATCATCCCAGAAATCGTAATCTTGAGTTGAAACTATAATAGATCTGCCGTTTGTATAACCTTTTGTTTTTGAAACAAGTACTGCTTGTTCAGCCAATATTAATAATTTTTCTTTATCCGTTGAATCGTCGGGATATGTAGCAATACCAACGGAAACTTTATTTACCGGGCCTATATCATCTACAAGACAGCAAGAAAGAGAGTATGTCAGATACTCTGCCATATACTTTGCTTCTTCTGCATTCATGTTTCTTAAGATTACTGAAATTTTATCTCCGCCGTATCTTGCTGCAATATCTTGTTTCTTTATATTTTCATTTATTTTACTTGCAACAACTTTTATTACTTCGTCGCCCTTCGAGTGTCCGAAATCTCTGTTTATTTGACCCATGTCATTTATGTCAAATATTAATACGGATACTTTTGTTTTACTGGATTGTGCATATTCAAGCTCTTGAGATAAGAGTTCATGAAATCTTCTGTGAGTGTATAAATTGGTTAAGCTGTCTGTATATGTACTTTGTGCCACCTTTTCATTTAGTGCGGAATTTTGGAACAGTAATCCTAAATTTGTTGCTGCCAATTGATATAAACTTAAGTGGTTTTGCACGTTATAGTCGCTTACGAGTGTTACACATATGGTTCTTCCCTGTGCTTTTATCGGAATTATTGCGCATGGATGGTTTACCAGAGAAGGAATCTTTAAAAATTCACAGTCGTTTAATAATGAAATTTCACCTGTTTCAAGGGCTTTTACTATTTCATTCTCTGTATCGCTCATAAATACTTTTAATGAATATACATTTGAGTTTTTATCCAATAATTTAATATTTATTGAATTAGATTGTTCACAAATTAATCCCATAGCTGTAAATGCGCAGTTTAATCTGTTAACAAACATATTATGAAATTCATTTAAAGATTCTCTTAAATCGGTATGATTTTTAACAATATCATTTATTTGCTTTATGAATCCTGCATAATCAATAACTCCAAAAGATTTATCCATATGATGAATATTGCCGCCATACGGATTTTTAATAGAATTCATTCCGCTTCCCAATATGTTTATTTTTGCAACTAATCCGCTTTTATCTATCGGATTTGTTGTTTTTTTAGATTGGGAAGAGATATTGTTTTCTTTATTATTTATATCTATACTTTTCTTACTTTTTTGCATTAACCAATCCTAAGTATGTATACTATAAAACTATAAAGTAAAAAAATTGCTATATTGTCACAAATATTTACATTATATATTACTATAATTTCACTTTTTTTAAAAAATTGCAACAATTAATTAAGTTTTTTATATATTTGAAGAAATAATTTCGGCTGCTTTCCCCGCAGCTTGTGATACGGTAAGTTTTTCTTTTACTTCCGAAAGAGATTTTATCATTTCGTTTCTGTATGTTTCGTCGTTTATTATTTTTAAAATCTCGTTTGCAATAATATGGGGTTTAGCATTTTTTTGTATTATCTCGGGAATTATATCTTTATTTGTGATAATGTTCGGCAGTGATACACGTTTAATACTTCTTACCAATAAATAAATAAAATATAAAAGCCAAGGTCCACGGTAAGAAATAATCATCGGAGTATCATACAATGCGGCTTCGAGTGCTACTGTTCCGGATGCAAGTATTAAAGCATCCGATACCGATAATAATTCATAATTTTTATTTTTTAGTACTTTTATTTCTAAATCTTGATATTTTGATAATTGAGGCAAGATAAGTTCATCTTTAATATTAGGTGCTTGACATAAAAGAAATTGAACATTCGGGTTTTTACTCTTAATTATTCTTGCCGCATCTAAAAATACGGATAGTAAATTATTAATTTCAAATGTTCTTGAACCGGGGAAAATAGATATTAATTTTTTTGATTTATCTAAATTATTTTCTTCAAGAAAGGTATTTTTATCAGTTTTTGGAGGCAGCTGTTCTAAAAGAGGATGCCCGACAAATTCGGCATCAACTCCTATTTTCTCATACATTTCTTTTTCAAACGGGAAAATAGTTAAAACTTTGTTTATATTTTTCTTTACCGTGTTCAAACGCCATTTTCTTGATGCCCATATTTGAGGCGGTATGTAATAGTATATTTTAAATCCGTATTTTGAAATAACTTTTGACAGATTAAGATTAAATCCGCCGTAATCAACCAATAAAACCATATCCGGTTTGTAGGTATTTTTAAGATATTTTGCTATTTTACGCCCTAAAAGAATATGATTAAAAATGATTTTAAAATTAAATCCCACAACAGACATTTTTGAATGATTGCAAAAAAGCTTAACACCTTCATTTTTAAGATTTTCACCGCCTACCGCTTCTATTTCGATATCGGGATTAATTTTTTTTAATTCCTTTACAAGATTTGAAGCATGTTTATCGCCTGAATATTCGCCTGTAATTATAAATAATTTTTTCATACCGCCATTACTACAATGTTGTTTTTATCCGCATATTCTATTGTTTTTTTCTGGTCAACCAGAATAGTTTCATTTGCTTCAACCGCAATAATTTTTGCTTTATATTTTTTCATTGTTTTTAACGTATTTAAACCGAATGCAGGGATATCGAATCTTTTATCCTGTTTAGGTTTAGCAACTTTAACTATTACGGAATCCTTTTTCCCAAGCTTACAACCTCTTTTTATACACTTATCGGTACCTTCAATTGCTTCTATTGCCATAATCATTCTGTCTTTTATTACAACAGACTGTCCTATATCAAGAGCACCCATTTCTTTTGCTATTTTGAATCCGTAATCAACGTCTGCCAGCTGGGCTTCCGTAGGTTGAATTTTCCCTAAAACTCCTATAGGTGCCATTAAATTTTTTATAAATATTGTTTGGTCGAGAACGGTTATTCCGAGTTTTGCTAATTCGTCCACTAAAAAATACATTATTGCATCATCGTTTAGTCTTTTTGCCTGTTTTAAAAATTCGATTGCCAAAGAATCAAATCTCGGACGTTTTACGACTAAACTTTTTGATACTTTACCTATAAATGTTAATTGTTTTATTCCTTCATTAAGTAATGCATTTTTTATTTTTATTAATTCACCGGGAGCATAATCATATACTTTTGAACAATACTTCTTTAACTCATTTCTGTTATCGGAAGAAAGAGATATTGCAACAACCTCAAATCCGTTTTCTTTTGCATTTTTTGCCAATTGAACGGGTAAAAGTCCGTTCCCGGCTATTAAGCCCTGTTTATTATCTAATTCTATTGACACCTTATAATCCTCTTTTACTTTATTTTATAATAAATTTTTTTATTTTAATATACCGTTATTTGATTGCTTTGTCAGTTCGATTAAACATTGGGCAAGTTGATCCGGACAGCTTGTTTTCTTTGCTCCGCATGTTATTCCTTGGAATTTTTCTATTACTTCTTGTACAGGCATGCCTTTTACCATATGTCTTATTCCCATTAAATTACCGGGACATCCCCCTATAAATTCAACATCATAAATTTTATCACCGTCTATTACTACGTTCATTAATCCGCAGCATGTTCCCTGCGGTCTGTATTGTATAGATTTTAATCCCATTTTATTCCTCCTTTAATGCGGTATATGTTTTAACAGTGAGTATATTATTAATGACATTATAACGCAGCAAGGTATAGTAAGCACCCATGCGGTAATAATATTTTTTATTATATTTGTTCTTATACTTCCTCTTTTTATTGCGGTTCCAACACCCATAATTGCAGTTGATACAACGTGTGTGGTACTTAAAGGAATACCGAATACGGAAGCTAAAAGAACGATTGAGGAAGCTGAAAAATCCGATGCCGCACCGGATATAGGTTTTAATTTTATTATTTTACTTCCCATTGTTTTAATTATTTTCCAACCTCCGGTCATTGTTCCTAATGCCATTGTAATTGCGCATATTAATTTAACATATATCGGAATATTAAATTCGCCTTTCGGCATAACGATAACTCCCGCCGTGACAAGCGCCATTGTGATTACTCCCATGGTTTTTTGCGCATCATTTAAACCATGACTGAGCGCCATTAATCCTGATGCAAAAATTTGAATTCTTCTGAATCTTCTGTTTATGATATCAGGTTTTATTTTATAAAACAGTCTTAAGAATGAACACATTACAATAAAACCGACTGTAAATCCGACAAGAGGAGAGGCAAACATAGGGATTATTACTTTTTCAATCAATACGGCAAAATTAATGGGGTCAAGCCCTGCGTGTATAAAAGCGGAACCTAACAATCCCCCGATTAGTGCATGTGAAGAACTCGAAGGCAGTCCGAACCACCAGGTCAGTAAATTCCATATTACGGCTGTTATTAAGGCGCAAAGAATTACTTGAAGAGTAATTGTTTCACTTGCTATTATTCCGGCCCCTATTGTTTTTGCTACGTTAACCCCTAATAAAGCACCGGTAGCTTCCAGAGTGGCTCCGAAAAGTACAGCTTGTCTTGCGGATAATACTTTTGTTGATACTACAGATGCGATTGAGTTTGCACAATCGTGAAATCCGTTTATATAATCAAATACCAGTGCGCATATTATAACCGATATTAATAAAAATATTGTCATCAGTATTTCTCCGGTTAACTTAATTTTAATACAACACTGACGACTGCATCAGATACGCTGTAACAAGCATCAAGAGCATTTTCTAAATCTTTATGCAAATCTCTTAACTTAATTACGTTTAATGCATCATATTTCCCTGAAAATAATGCTTCTGTCGCATTAAGCAGTATTTCATCCCCTCTTGTTTCAATTTCTTTCATCTTTAAATTTCTTGATGTCATGTCAGAAATTGTGGGCTTTTTAAAATTCGCAAATATTTGTTCCAGTTCATTTGTTGCTGCTATTAATGTTTGTGACTGATTTTTTAAATTTTCGGTGTATGATTCCAATCTGTACACTTTTAAATTCATACATGATTTTGTTATTTTTTTTGTAATTTTATTCAGTAAACCTGATATATTTTGAATGTCCTCTCTGTCGATGGGAGTAACAAAAGAGGTATCTAAAATTTCTAAGGTCTTTTTAATGTTTTTATTACTTGCGTGCTTATATTGTCTTGCCAATGCAACATGTTCTTCTTTAATACCGTTTTCTAAAATCTCATGTAATAATTCTGCGGATAATCTGCAATATTTTGTTCCCTCTTCAAACAATGAATAAAATAAATCATTTGAAGGGGGCAGTATGTAAGACATAATTCCGCTTATTAATTTAGACATATTTTACTCTCCTTTTCATAAAACAAAACAATGCCGAGGCATTTATTTATACCAAGTTTTGTTTAACTAATTCTTTCCTTATTTTATTTAATCCGGATTGAATTATTCTTGATATCCTCGAAGGAGAAAGATTAAATTCATCGGATATTTCTCTTAATTTCTTATCTTGGAAAAACTTATATTCAATAAGTTCTCTTTCTCTTGGCGGCAAGTTTTTAATAGCAGTTTTAATATGTTCGCTTAATTCCGCAAAAATAATTTTTTCTTCGGGATTACGTTTTAAATCTTTTATTTGGGTAGGATTATCTCCTTCAGCCATTTCATCCACGGATAAAATGGTTCTATAAACCGCTTCTCTTATATTGTATTGGTTTTCTTCATCAAGTATAATGTTATTTTCTTTTTGATTTTTTAATACATACCACTTATATCTGCGCCTTATTTCATTTCTGATTGCCCATTTTATAGCTGTTGACAGGTATGAACGATTATATTTGTCTGGCGGATTATTAGCACAAAGTTTATGAATTACTTGTGTGCCTATGTTTATCAACTCCGAAAAATCAATTAAATGTTTAAGTGATAATTTTTTATACTCTACTTTTGCCAGAGTATCTATTAACTCTTGATAATCCCTAATATTAAATTTTTGAATTACTTTGTTATTTGAATCCATCTTCTTTAGACTAGCCTGTTACATGTTTTATTTTACATTAAATATAAAAATATTGTATTAGTTATTCAAAAATTATATAGAAAATTTAATATGTAAACTTATGTTACGCCCAATTTTTTTGTTTAAAACAGTTGATTTTACGGTATTTTTTAAATTAAATAAATACAGAGGCAAAAAAAATTTAGCAATTTTTAAAAATTACAGGCATTCATGAAAGTGTAGTGTAATATTAAGTCTAAATATTAAGTTAGTTATAATAAGGAGTAAGAAATGATACAAGCGCCACAGACACAATATATGCCGCAAACGAATACTCAAGTATATAATCAGCCGCAAGGATATCAAATACCGATGCAGAATGTACCGCAACCACAATCTCAAGGTGTTATATATAATTATCCTGCTTCAAGCAGCTATAGTCCGGTAAAAGGTTATGGCGCAGATAAATCACAATTTAACGGAGTTAATATAGAAATATTAAATCCTCAAGGTGTAGGCGGTGTTCCTCAGGTTCAAAATCCCGTACAATATACAATGCCGGCACAATTTGTTCCTGTTCAACAGCCGATTGTAATGCCTCAGGCACCGACAGCTCAACCTCTGCCAATGGCTCCGGCTGATGCTCAGCAAATTCCCGCACCTCAAATTCAACAAGCTCCCGTTGTAAATCAGGAAGTACCTCCGGCAGCAGCACCTACGGTAGAACCGCAGCAGGCTCCCGACCCTTCTGTTTCTCCGGAAGCTTTCGCAGGTAAGTTAAAAACTAATGATTTAGATGCTCAAAAAACTGCGATTGAAGATCTTGCTAAATTAGTTAAAGAAGATGAAACGGCAGGTCCTTTATTATTAGATACTCAAGTATTTGATGCTTTAACCGATATCGTTAATGCTGATACTTCTCAACTTGAAGGTCCTTCTCAGGAAGTAACGGAATTGAGAAATAAACCTCAAGAACAATTAACGGAAGAAGAAAAGACTAAGGCTTTAACTCCTTCGGAACTCGAAAAAGCCGAAATGAATAAACAATATGCATTATATACAATAGCTTATATGCAGGAAAGATTAAATAACGAACTTGAAAAGAGAAACGGTACGGCGCTTGAATTAAAAGACCTTCCTTGCATTGAATCCGTAATTGATGCAGCTAAATCAAATCAAAATCCGACCGTAAGAACAGGTGCAATAGCAGCATTATCTTATATCGCAAGACCTGAATATGCTCAAGATCTTAATACAATCTTTGAATTAGCTAAATCAGATGAAGATGAAAGAGTAAAACAAGAAGCTGAAAACGCTATCCAAAATCTTCCTCAAGCAGCTGAAGCACAACCCGCTGATGCTCAGGCAGCCGATGAAAATAAACCGGCTGATGAAGCAAAAGAAGCTGATGCAAAAGAAACTGATGCAAAAGAAACTGATGCAAAAGAAGCTGATGCTAAATCAGATGAAAAAGCTGAAGATAAAAAAGCTGAAGAAAAGAAATAATTTTAAACTAAATAATAAAAAAGAAGCTGATAAAAAATCAGCTTCTTTTTTTTATATTTTTTGAAGTCCCGCAACCATTGGGTCCAGTATTCTTCTTCCGACATTTTCAAATTCTATCTGGCAAAACAATATTTTATTGCTGTAATTTGTAAAACCTTCAATAATTCCTTTCCCGTGTTTTGGATGATAAACAGTATCTCCTATTTTAAAAGGAATTTCATTGGGATTTATTCCTGAGGGTTTATCTGTTTCATATACCGGTATATTTTTATTTTTGTTAATGTTTGGCATCTCCTTTGCTTTTTCAGGTTGCGGCGGAGCTATTTGCCGTATTTGTTCCGGTTCTTTTTTTACCATGCTTTTATTAATATTATCAGGCTTTATGAGTTCTTCTTTTTTTGTATTCTCAATAATATTATTTTCTTTTATCGCTTCTTCTTTTTTTTCTGTATTCTCAATAATATTATCTTGCTTTGTCGGTTCTTTTTCTTTTTCCGCTTCAAATTTATTGTTGTTTTCGTTTTCTTTTTCTTTTTCTTTTTCTTTTTCTTTTTCTTTGTTTTCTTTGTTTATGACAGCTTGTGTTTGTTCCGACAATTCATTATTCTCTGCTTCTTTTATATTTTGATTAATTATTTCGTCTTGAGCTTCAGTTAAATCTTCAAGTGAGTCGGTATCTATATCAATAATTCCATCCACGGTTTGCGGTCTTGATTCTATTCTTTTCTCCAGTGAATTATTATCGGATGGCGGAGTATTATCGGTTGATTCTTCCGTATCAACTAATATATCATCAATAATATCATCTATATTTTCGGGATTGAATAGTCCGTACTGTTCATTATTTTCTCTATTTATTTCAATTCCGCCGTTTTCATTGAGTTCGTCAAGAAAATCCAAATCGGATTCGGTTATTTCTTCTCTGTCCTCTTCAAGCTCAATTATATTATCTTCATATGTTTGTGAATTATTCGTATTCTTTGTTTCTTCATTGGAATTTATTAACTCTAATCCTACCGTAAGCGGAATATATAAAGTGGATTGACCGTATAAAATATATTCATTTTCTTTTAATTTCTTGAGCAGATTTATGAAAGGTTCATCTGTTTTTTCAATTTCGGCAGGCTTAAATAATATACGATTATTGCATGCACTTTTTAAATTTATTATATTATTTGAACTGTAAGAAGCTGCAAATACGGGGATTATATCATTTAAATTATATACCGTATTAATTACCTTCTTATCTGCATTAATATAGTCAAAATCGGCAAATAAATAACATTGTTCTTTCGCTATGGCGGTGACTGTTTGAAGTATAAAGCTGAACCATTTTTCTTCTAATGCCGAGGCATCAATAATGACAATATTATTTTCCCGTATAGCATTATTTAAGACTTCAAAACTGTCTTTATCTTCGGCAAATATGCCGTCTTGGGCATATAGCCATAATTTATTTCTTAACAGCATAAGTCCTGAGGACGGATTTTGCAAAAGTTCATCTTCCACAACATTTTTAAACATTGTAAACGGGAGAAAATTATCCTCAAGTGTTTTCAGGTATTCTCTTAATTCTAAAATTATGCTTTGTATTAATGTTTTATCCTCTAACGGACAATCATTCAGGTCACAATCATATATAGTATTAAACGCATTAATATTTAACGGCAGTTTTATATCATTTCCGATTTTTATATGTTTTGCATTTGTTAATGATTTATAACTTCCGTCAAAATCAAGTATAATAATTTTTTTATTTATTTTTATCAACTCTGAAATAATATTATTAATAATAACGAAAGTATTATCTTTTTTTTCGGATTGAATAATGAGTTTATCATCAATAAAATCTATTGGAACTTTAACTTTACATTCTTCATGCGAGGATAGAGTTCCAAAATATATGTTATGTTCGCTCCCTTTGATAAGCTCTAAAATTTCTTCCGGATTAATATATAAAATATTTGATTCTTTAGAAGGTATGGCTCCTGAAAAATATCCGAGATTTTCATCTTTATCAATTGTTAATATAAGTTTTGCCGATGCGGTATTTTTTGATGGAGTATCAGATGTTGCTATATCAAGAATCTGCGCAATAATTTTACTGTTTGTATCTTCTATTAAAAGAAAATCTGAAGGTAATAAATGATTTTCATCGGGATTATAAATTATTTTTGCAATATCATTTTTTACTTCAAAAATTTGCATTATAAACCTCAATTAATAGTGTTAACCATAAGTATTTAATCCGAAAATTAAAGCTTAATTCATATAGCTTTTCTATTTTATCGAATAAACTCAAAATAATTATACAACATTAAACATAATATACAAATCATACGCAAAAAGTAGAATATGACTAAATCATGTATTTTTGAAGTAAAATGGGTTTATGAAAAATGATTATAAACCTGCAAAATTAATTGAATATAAAAGAGGTTCTTTAACGGAACATGAACATTGGGGTTTTATTGTCCATATAAATAAAAACGGAATAATAAACAAAATAGGAGAGGATAATAATTATAAATTTTATCACCGTTCTTGTATGAAACCGTTGCAAGCTTCCGTTATGACAGATTTGGGACTGGATGATAAATACGGATTTACATTGGAGGAAACGGCTCTTTTTTGCGCATCACATACCGGAGAGTTAGTACATCAGGAAAAAATAAATTCCGCATTAAAAAAAATAAATATGACGGAAAAAAATTTATTGTGTCCTCCTATTTTACCCTTAAGCAAGGAGGAAAATGAAAGATTAATAAGGCAAAATCTTTCCGCTTCCAAAATTCATAATAATTGTTCGGGTAAACATACGTTAATGCTTGCCGTATGTCTTTATAAAGGATTTCCTTTGGATAATTATACGGATATAAATCATCCTTTAACTGATTTTATTGTAAATAAAGTGTGTGATTTATGTGAAGTAAGCCCAAATGAAGTAATAATTAATAAAGACGGATGTACGCTTCCTGTAATTGCTACATCTCTTGAATCATTGGCAAAAGGTTATTTAAATTTATTTACGGATAAAAAATATAAAAAAATAAAAGATGCATTCAGGAGTTATCCTTATTTGATAGGGGGAAAGAACAGATTAGATTCCGATATAATGATAAATTGTGATAATTTGGCTGTGAAGGTGGGAGCATCCGGACTGTGTGTTGCGGTTAATCTTGAAAAAGAAGAGGCAATTGCGGTAAAAATGTCTGATGCAGATACCGAGGCAAGGGCTTATTGTGTAATTAATGCTTTAATGCAATTAAAATGGCCGGAACCGTTTAGAACTTTTTCCGACCGAATTAAAAAAATATACAAGGAAGAAATCTTATCCCAAGGAGGAGATGTACTTGGAAAAATATCTCCATGCTTTTCATTATGCAAAAGTTTTAAATGAACTTTCAACGTTTTTATCAATAATTTCTTTAACGGAATCTAATTCTTTTTCTACCGCATTTTCTTCCGTTTGAACTTGTTCAAGTCTTAATTCAAGCATTTTATCTTTTCTTTGAAGTTCAATAGTAGCAGCTTCATATTTAGCTTCGGCAGCAGCATCATCGGAAGTATCATTTACTTCGGAAATAGCTGTTGAACCTTGCCATAAGAAATTATCCCATCCTTCATCTTTTAAAGGAGTAGCTTGTTGAAGCAGCCATTCTCCCGATGTTAACATCTGTTGTAAGTATTCGGGATTTTTACAATTTTCATCAAATAAATAATGTTGATTTGATTCACTTTTTAAATAGCTGTATTTATCTTCATTAAACGAAATTGTAATGTTTTCATTTTTAAACTTCTGTACTAATTCGTTTAAACTCATTTTTGAATATTTTGCTATGTCATTATCGGAAATGCTTGCATCATTTTTCAAAACTTTATTTACAAATTCTTCAGCAGATGAGAAAACTTCATTAACATCGTTTCCGTCTGCATCTTTGTATGAAGCATTGATTGAAGAAGATTGTGATGGAACAACTATATTTCCGTTAACATCTACAATTCTCATACATAAACCGGTATCGGGGTTGGGGTCTGTAATAACATCGTAGTTTAATTGCTGGCGAGTACCGTCTTGTAATCTGTATTCCATTTTTGTATTGCTGAGTGCTTTAGTATAATCTTCCGCAACGGTTTGAGTTTCACGAGCTAAAGCAAGTCTTTGTTGAGAGATTTGTTGTCCTTCATAAACCAAATCACTCATTCTTGCTGTTAAACATAAATAACGTCCTTGTGAAGCTGCTAATCCCATTGTCTTTTTTATTTACTCCTTGTATATTTCTAATTAATCATGTCGACATTTTTATCAATATACTTAAGTAAATCAAAAAGAAAATTTACATTACTTTACAAAATTGTTTAATTTAAGTCCCATCTGCCGCAGGTACCGCCCCATCTGGCTATAATTTTGTCGGTTTTGTTATTTAAATCATATGAAGTAATCTCTCCTTCAACAATAGAGATAATTTCACAGTTATTAGAACATCCGCTGCATTGATTTGTATAGGAGTTAAAATTAACATCTCCTATTTGAAATCCTTTAAATTTTGTTTCTTTATTATTAAACTGATGGTTTTCCAAAGCCAAAAGGGCTGCTCCTATAGCGCCCATAGTCTGATGATTATCCGGAACCGTTATTTCGGTATTTAAAGCCTCTTCAAATGCTTTAACCATTCCAGAATTAGAAGCAACACCGCCTTGGAAAGTAACGATAGGTAGTAATTCTTTACCAAGCGCAAGATTGCTTAAATAGTTTCTGACTAAGGCTTGGCAAAGTCCGTAGAGTAAGTCCTCAACAGGGTAGCCCAATTGCTGTTTATGAATAAGGTCACTTTCTGCAAATACTCCGCATCTGCCTGCAATTCTTGCCGGAGATGAGGATTTTAAGGCTAATTCTCCAAAATTTTGAATAGGTACGTTAAGTCTTGATGCTTGTTGGTCAAGGAAACTGCCCGTTCCTGCCGCACATACCGTGTTCATGGCAAAATCGGTAACTATTCCGTCACGCAAAATTATTATTTTACTATCCTGCCCGCCTATTTCGAGGATTGTTTGAACCCCCGGGACATAAGTGCTTGCCGCTACGGCATGAGCGGTAATTTCATTTTTTATAATATCCGCTCCTACAAGTGCGCCCGCTAAATTTCTGCCTGAACCCGTTGTTCCTACACCCATTATATTGTATTCTTCTTTTGCTTGTTTTATAAGATTTTTTAATGAACTTTGTACGGCAGCTACAGGCTTGCCTTCCGTTCTTGTCATATAACCGTCTATATATTTACCGTTTTCGTCAACTATTGCCGCTTTTGTCGTAACAGAGCCGACATCAATTCCTAAATATGAATTTAAACTCATCTTTTTTCTCCAATCACTCTACTATATTTTACTTAAAAAATATTTCTCTTTAAACAAGACTATGTAAATTTTGTAAAAATATTTATAAAAATAATAGAAAAAGTAACAACTTTAATTTATTTTTAATTTTATGTAAATTGTATGTAAGTTAAAATTTTATGAAATTAAAAGATTAACAAAGAAAATTCTTTTTAGTGTTTTAAGAAAGGTTTTTTATGTTTAAATGAGTAAGATTTTTTCCGATAAATTGAATTACAGACACTATCAAAGTGATTACGAAAAGTGGTGCAGTGAAAATAAGAAAAATAAAGTTTCGCAGCCGCTTTCATATGAAGCTGATTTATTGCGGAAAAAAGCTAAAACTCTTACAGAACCCATTTTATTATTTGACAAATATGAACACGAAAAGGCGGAAGATTCCGAAACCTTTTTTCAAACTTGCAATATTGAGTTAATGTCATTAACAACTTTAATTTGTTCTTTTCCTCTTCTTGTCCCCAAATTATTACCGTTTTTAAATAAGCATGCGGATAAATCAAAACTGTTAAAAAAGACGAGCGGTTTAATCGATAAATATAATAAAAAATCCGTAAAGATTCTTACAAGTCAAGTTCCTTTAAAAAAAGCAATGACTGTTGTATCAGGCGTATTAGGTGCTTTTGTATTTGTTTCGGGACTGAAAAAATCCATGCAATCTCAATTGGGTTTAATAAGAAAAGCAAGTTTTGATGCTTCTCAAAATCTTATCAATGATGATAACCTCTATGCCGTTTATAATGAAGAACAGGAAAGAGAGATTGATTCCATTATAAACTGTGATGATAAAACTACTTCCCGGTTAATGAATAAACTGAAAGATAAAGTGGATATAAACTCTGCTTTTAAATCAGTCAAGGAATATAATTATAATAAAGCCGGATATGAAAAAGAAAAAGAAGAGTATTTTAAGACTGCGAATGGGTTTCAATCAGAACAGGATAAAAAATTACTGAAAAATTACCTGAAAGTTGTTGAACATGATGTATTGGAACCGTTGAGAAAAGTGGAAACAATTTCAAATATATCATATTCCGCAATGTTTACCGGCGGATTTTTGGAGTATTTAATTTCCGATAAACTGGTTGATGTCCTTCATGTTCATAACAAACCTTTAAGGGGAATAATGAAATTTGGAGTTCCGCTTTTAACTTATTTTATTTTGAATAAAAATATATCGGATATAGAAAATAAAGCCATTTTAGCCACAAAATATAAACATTTAAAAGAATTTGCCGAAAATCCGGAATCCTCCGGTTCTGATAATGTAAATGAAGAAAAAAATCTGTTTAAGTTTATTAAAGGAGTTTATAAAGATATAAAGGACTATGAAAAGTTCACAAAAGAAGAAATGCCTAAAATAGAGCAGAGAGCGGAGGCAAAAAAACAAATAAAATTATCTTCGGAACAAAAATCCGATGCAAAAAAATTAAAACATGATACGGCATTAGTACTTAATAACCAAAGAGAAAAAGTATATGATGAAACGGTCGGAATAAAAACAATATCGGAAACACTATTAGGCCCGTTAGATATAGTAGCAACTGCTATCGGTGCAAAAATAGGAAATATATTATCAAAGAAATGTCCTAACAGAAAATTCTCGGGTTTGTTAACCGGAATAGGTGCGGTAATAGCATTTATTCCTGCAGCAATTATTGAAGCTAAGTTAACAAAACAACAAAAAACGGCGGAAAAAATTGCTGCTATGCTTGCCGTTAAAGATATAGAAAATTCTGAAAAACTTTCAAAAGAAAAAATAAATAAGGAAAAAACTTCTTCGTTATTTGAAGAATTTAATCATTAATATGTCCTTAAAATTTTGACCTTATGAACGATACAATGCTGATTTAATTCCCCTTACAAATTAGCTTTATTTAGTGACAATAAATTGTCTTTATACTAATATAAATTTATCCGGATAAAATAATCGGATAATATTGAAAAGAGGATAAGAAGAATGAAAGTATCACTTGAATGGTTAAATGAATTTGTAGATATATCGGATTTGACGGTCGAACAAATTGTACATGAATTGACTATGTCAGGCTTGGAAGTAGAAGAAATTGAAACAACGGGTGCAAAATTTACAAATATTATAACGGCGCAAATAAAACAAATAAGACAACATCCGAATGCTGATAAATTGCATTTGGTGGATGTTGATTTGGGTACGGAAATAAAAACGGTTGTATGCGGAGCTCAAAATATAGAAGAAGGACAAATAATTCCTTATGCCTCCGTAGGGTCAAAAGTATTTTCAAGAAAAACAAAAGAACAATTTGAGTTAACTCCTGCAGTGATAAGAGGGATTGAATCACAGGGCATGCTCTGTTCGCAAGACGAACTCGGACTTGAAGGATTGCAGGAAGAGGACGGAATTTTAATATTAAACAGATTATATGATGATATTAAATTGGGAATGAATCTGGAAAAATTGTTGAATATAAAAGAAGATACAATAATTGATGTAGCGCCGACTCCTAACCGAGGGGATGAAATGTCTGTAATAGGTGTTGCAAGAGAAATAGCATCATTATTTAATAAAAAATTAAATTTCTCAAAAATGGAATCGGTTAATGATTTAAAAACAAATGATTTTAAAGTTGAAATTATAGATGAAGAAGCTTGCAAATATTATAGTGCGGGTATATTAAAGAATGTTGTTATCAAACCTTCGCCTGCGTGGATGAAAAGACGTTTGGAGGTTTCGGGAATCCGTTCCATAAATAATGTTGTAGATATAACAAATTACGTATTATTAGAATACGGACAGCCCTTACATGCATTTGATATGGATAAATTAAACGGATATATATGTGTCAGAAGAGCATATGAAGGTGAAACAATAGTAACACTTGACGGTGTGGAAAGAAAATTAAATTCAGACACAATATTATGTGCAACAAAAGAAAAAGGTGTTTGTGTTGCGGGTGTATTTGGTGCCTCAAATTCGGAAATAGATGAAAATACAAAGAATATAGTATTAGAGTCGGCATATTTTACTCCTCATACAAACAGAAAAAATTCCCGCAGCATTGGTTATCACAGTGAAGCATGTGCAAGATTTGAAAGAGGTGTTGATATAGAAAATACAAAGCCTGCTTTAATTCGTGCCATGCAGTTATTAATTGAATATGCGGATGCGAAAGCGGAAGGAATTGTTGAAACAGGTATAAATAAACCGGACGAAATAAATATAACCTTAAGATTTAATCAAATTAAAAGATACTTAGGAACTGAAATTCCATCAGAAAAATGTACAGAAATATTGGAAAATCTGGGATTTGAATTACTGGGTAAAAATGAATCGGCTGCTAAATTTAAGACTCCGAGTTTCAGAATAAATGATGTTAAACAAGAGATAGATTTAATTGAAGAAATTGCGAGAATATACGGTTATAATAAAATTGAACCGACATTGCCTTCTAAAACACAATCCCCCGTTATTTCAAATGAAATGAAATTACTAAAAAAAGTTAATAATCTTATGCTTGGCTACGGGTTTAATGAGGCTGTAACATCCTCTTTAATAGGTGAACCTTTATTAAATCAATTCGGATTAACATATGATAAAAATACGGCGGTTTTTGTTCAAAATCCTCAATCGGATGAACATACAATGTTAAGGCAAACAACCGTAGGCAATATTCTAAATACTTTAAAATATAATATTGATAACGGGCAAAAAAATGTATGGCTGTATGAAATAGGTAAAACATATTTTATAAAATCGCCTGCCGAAAAAATTAACAGCGGAGTAGAAGAAAATCAAATCTTATCAGGTGTTATAACGGGTGAAACAAACCAAAACTTATGGAAAAAAATTCCAAAATCCGACTTCTATACATTAAAAGGAGTTATGGATTCTCTGTTTTCACTTTTAAATATTTCATCAAGAATAAAACTATCACCTGCACAGGATTGTGAATATTTACATCCCACAAGAAGCGCAAAGGTAGTCATGCTTGGTAAAACACCTGAAACCGTAGGATATTTCGGCGAATTATATCCCATAATAAAAGATAAATTAAAAATTAATCAAGATGTTTTGGTCTTTGAAATAAATTTAGGGAAACTTATTGCGGCTGCTAATTGCCAAACGGTTAAATATAAACCTGTTGCGCAATTCCCTGAAGTACAAAGGGATATATCTTTTGCAATAGATAAAAATATTTCAAATGAACAAATTATGTTGACAATTAAGAAAAGCGCAGATTCAAAGTTGTTTAAAGGTGCTAATTTATTTGATATCTATGAAGGCGAACATATTCAAGACGGATATAAAAGTTTAGCATACCGAATTACTATTCAAAATGAAGAAGCAACATTAACCGATGAAATTATAGAAAAAGAAATATCGTCAATAAAATCAGGGCTTACAAAGAAGTTTAATAACATAAATTTCAGATAGTATTCAACAAATAAATATAATAAACAAAATTAGATATTATTAATTTTTGTATCATAACGTAATAATTGAATAAATTTTCTTGAAATCCAAAACTAAACAAGTATAATTATAATATCAGTAAGGAAATGTTCATGAAGTAAAAAACATTTCAAGCTTGATTGGGGAAAGTTTCAAGGAGGAAAATCCAGTGCTTAGAAGCAGAGATATGGGTAGATCAATAGCAGTCAGAAGGTGGACAAATACAGCTTTAGAGTGTTATAAAAGAGGCTGTGTATGCGAAGGCTGTTTTTATACTGACTTTTTTAACGGTACATCTCAAAGATGTCAAATGAAAGCCTCAGTGTTAGAGTTAGTGAGAGTCTTGGGAAAACCAAATGTAGAAATACAACAAGTTTTGGTAGATTAGGTAAACGATAAAATTTAATAACTCCCCTGTCGGGGAGTTTTTTTTATATCAAAAATTACTTAGATTTTGGGAAGAGTGAAGTAAAGATTATATTATTTCTTTGTATTCTTCCGTATTATTTAATAAATCATAATCGATTTCATTTTCATTATCCGCAATGATAGCTGCAACGGTAGCATCACTTGCAACGTTAACCGTGGTTCTTATCATATCAACAACTCTATCTATTGCGAATAAGAATGAGAAGCCTTCAACAAGCTGCTGCGGAGTTAATCCTAATCCGTTTAATACGAGAGCTATTGTTATTAATCCGGCTCCGGGGATTCCTGCGCAAGTGCTTGAAGATATTAATGCAAGCACCATTATTTGTATAATTTGAATAGGTTCAAGTGTAATTCCGTATGCCTGAGTCAGGAAAATTACGGCGACTGTTTGGAATAATGCAGTACCGTCCATATTTAATGTTGCACCTAACGGAAGTACGAAGCTGCATACTTTATGAGAAATTCCTCTTTTTTCGCAGCAAGCTATTGTTAAAGGAAGGGTTGCGCTGCTGCTTGCAGTACCGAAAGCAACCAGTAAGGCTTCTATTATGGCGGTATAAAATGTTCCTACGGGAACTTTACTGAATAATTTTAACATTAACGGGTAAACAATAAAGAATTGAATACAAAAACCGATGAATACAACAGCAAAGAACTTTGATATCGTAGAAAAAATGCTGAGTCCGAAAGATGAAACAGATACTGTTGTTAATGCAAATATACCGGGAGCAGCGAATATCATTATCCAATCCGTGATTTTCATTGTAGCGGCAAAAACTGATTCAAAAAATGAAACAATTGGTCTGTTTATTTCTCCCACCTTTGATAATGCCATTGAAAATATTAAGGCAAAGAATATAATAGGAATCATTTCTCCTTTAGCCAATGATTCCAATGGATTTTGAGGAATCATGTTTAAGAATAAAGCGCCTATTTGACCTTTTTGTTCCGCAATAACATTGTTTACTTGATTTTGTATTTCTATAGCCGCAGACTGGCTTATAAATTCCTGTACTCCGATTCCGGGTTTAATTGCGAGTACAAGACAAGCACCTATGACAACCGCTAAAACAGTAATTATTCCGTAATACAGTATCATTTTTTTACCGAATTTACCGATTTGTTTACTGTCGCCTATACTTGAAATACCCACAACGATAGCACTGCACACAAGCGGAATTACTACCATTTGTATAATTCTTATAAAAGCTTGTCCTACTATATTTAGAATTTTCAAAAACGGAACCCATGTTCCCGGATTTTCATGAAAATAATTACCTAAAAATACACCCAGAATAATAGCTAAAAATATATGCCAATTCCTTTTTATTCCAAGTCCTATTGCTATAAATAATGTTTGAATATGTAATTTCATATATATTTCCTCTTTTTGATTATTAACTAACCTGTTTGTTTATATAGTTTCCTATTTTACTTAAAGCGTATTAATTGTACTATTTTTTGATAAAATTTTCAATAATGTAAAAAGTTGAAAATTTTGATGTAAATATTATATTTATTATAAAATGTAAAAAGGGAGATGTGAGTTAAGAGATAGAATCATGGATATAAAGAATAAGAAGTTTCATTTTATAGCAATAGGCGGCGTAGGGATGAGCGGTTTAGCGAAATACCTTTATCAAAAAGGTGCTTATGTCACCGGCTCCGATGTTGAGGAAGGGAAATATACACATCTGCTGCAGGATATGGGTATTAAAGTTAATATAGGTCATGATAAAAATTTAATAACAGGGGATATGATAGTTGTTGCAAGCACAGCAATAAAGAGTGATAATCCTGAAATAATGAGAGCAAAAGAGTTAGGACTTAAAATATGGCATCGTTCGGATATTTTAAAACTTATTTCGGATGAATTTTCTCAAAATAAAGAAGGATATTTTATAGGGTTTTCCGGTACTCACGGAAAAACAACTACAAGCGGGCTTGCTTCATATGTTATGTTAAAAGGCGACCTAAAGCCTTCTTTTGTTTCGGGAGGAATTGTTCCCGAATATAATACTAATGCCGAATTTGGCGGAGATAAATATTTTATTGCCGAGTTAGACGAATCAGACGGTACAATATCTAAGTATTCAACGGATATTGCAGTTATAAACAATATGGACGAGGACCATTTAGACCATTATAAAAACGGATTTATTGATATTGCGCATACTTTTAATGAGTTTTTGAGTTTAAATCCCGGTCAAAAAGTAATTATTAATAAAGATAATTCGGGGAACAGGGAATTTATGAAATTGTATCCCGATTATAATTTTATAACTTTCGGTCTTAATGATGCGGATTACGAGGCAAAAAACATAGAATATCACGGACTTGAATCAGTATTTGATATTTATTACAAAGGTGAAAAGACGGATACAATAAAATTATCCGTACCCGGAGAGCATAACGTATATAATGCTCTTGCCGTTTATTCCGCATTAAAAGAGGCGGATATCAATATGAGTAGTTTAAAAGAGTATTTTTATACGTTTTCGGGGATGGGAAGAAGATTTCAAAAAGTTTGTGAATTTGACGGGATAAAGATTTATGACGATTATGCCCATCATCCGGGAGAAATAAAAACCACATTGAAAAGTGTAAAAAATGCTCTTAAAAATTCAAACAGAATAGTGGAAATATTTCAGCCTCACAGGTATTCAAGGCTAAAAGGATTGTGGAATCAATTTAAACAAGCATTCTCAGATTCTGATATGCTTATAATAACTGATGTGTACCCTGCCGGAGAGAATCCTATTGAAGGGATTAATTCGGGTATTTTTTCAAAGGATGTCAATCATAAAAATAATATATACATACAAGGTAATATGGAAGAATGTGCAAAGAAAATATATCCCTTGTTAAAAAATAATGATATAGTATTAACAATGGGAGCGGGAAGTATTACAAAACTTGGCAAATTGATTGAACAAGAGTACAAAAGGCATATTTAAGTGACTGAAATTATAAATAATTATGAGATGAAGAAGGAGTCAACTTTTAAAATCGGAGGCAGGGTTATAAAAGCAGCCTTCCCATCTTGTATTGAAGATTTGGTGGAATTGTTAAAAACAAAAGAATATGACTGTGTTTTGGGTAATTGCTCAAATGTACTTTTTACCTCTTCTGATATAAATAAAAGTTTAATAATAACAAAAAATATAAATGGTTATAAAACGGAAGGTAACAAAATAACCGTAAGTGCGGGGACTTTGGGTTCAGTTATAGCAAGAGAGTGTCTTAAAAATTCCTTAAGCGGATTTGAATTTTTGATAGGGTTTCCAGGAACATTCGGAGGAATGATTTATATGAATGCTTCCGCTCATAATCAGGCTGTATCCGATTATTTTGTAAGTGCGAAAATCTTTGATACTAACGATAACAAAATAAAAATACTTAGTAAAAAAGAAATGGATTTTAAATACAGGTATTCATCCTTATCAAAAACCGGAGCAATATTGTTAGAAGCCGAATTTGAACTGCCAAAAGGCGATGCGGAAAAAATAGAAGAAACAATGAATCGTAATATTGAATTTAGAAAAACAAGGCAGCCGTCATTAAAATGGGGTAATATCGGAAGTATATTTAAGAATCCGGAAAATGATTCTGCGGGAAGATTATTGGATTTATGCGAAATGAAGGGGCAAAAAGAAGGCGGTGCAATGGTTTTTGAGAACCATGCTAATTTTATTATTAACTATGACAATGCAACATCTATGGATGTTATTATGTTAATGTATAAAATGTATTCAAAAGTGAGAGAAAAATATACAATAGAGATAAAACCGGAAATAAAATATATAGGCAATACAGGAACGGAAGAGTATAAAATATGGGCAATAATGAATTCAGAAAATATGCAGACGATGTAAAAATAGGAGTATTATCAGGCGGATTATCAAGTGAAAGAGAAGTATCCCTTCGGTCGGGGAAAAATGTATATGAAGCTTTAAAACGTCTGGGGTATAAAAATGCGGAACTTATAGTTGTGGATAAAGATATTGCAAATGTATTAAAAGATAAAAACATACAAGTTGCATATAATGCTCTGCATGGGAAATTCGGTGAGGACGGATGTATACAGGGAATTTTAGAGATTCTGCAAATTGAATACACTGGATGCGGAGTAATGTCCAGCGCTATAACAATGAATAAGGAATATACAAAGAGGATTTTATCAACCTCAAAAGATATAGTAATGGCGAAGTCGGCATTTGTAAGAAAAGGCGATAATTTGTTTGAAAAAACAAAAGATTTAAAATATCCGTTATTTACAAAGCCGGTTAGTGAAGGTTCAAGCTTCGGGATGACAAAGGTAAATAAAAAAGAAGAATTGCAAGCTGCATATGATGTTGCTCTTAAATATAATAATGATGTTTTAATAGAGGAGTTTGTAGACGGATTTTTTGTAACAGTGGGAGTGCTTGAAAGAGATAATAAGCCGTTTGCAACGGAAATACTTGAAATAAGACCTAAAACGGAATGGTATGATTTTGAAGCTAAATATACAAACGGGATGTCTGATTTTATTGTTCCCGCAAGATTAAGTGAAGAGGTAACGAAAAAAGTAAAAGAAACGGCGGTAAAAGCATTTGAAACAGCAGGCTGCCGGGGAGTTTCAAGAATCGATTTCATGATGAAGGATGATATTCCGTATTTGCTTGAAATAAATACAAGTCCCGGAATGACGGATGTGAGTGACTTACCTGCGCAGGCTAAGGCGATGGGAATAAATTATGATGAATTGGTACTTACTATTTTAAATAATGCAGGATTAAACAGATAAATGGAAGAAATAAATTCCGTACAAAGAAAAATAAAACAGCAAAGATTACTGAGGAAGGCAAGGCGTGGAGAAATAGCCATACGCAGGTTATATAAATTTGTCAGATTTCTTATTGTTATTTCTATTATTTATTCAATATACAGACTGTCTTTTTCGCATTATTGGTATTTCCCAAAAGACATATATAATAAACATACTCAGATATTGGGGAATAAAATAGTAAATTCAAATAAAATAATAAATAAAATGAAAAATGTCCCGCTTCCTAAAAAGCCTATATATATGATAAATCCTGCTGATATAGCAAGAGAAATTGAAAAATTACCTCCCGTAAAACGAGCTTATGTAAGAAGATTCTGGTTTCCCGCAAGATTTATAGTAATGGTGGAAGAAATAACTCCGGCTATAACAATATCACCTTCAGAAAATGCACCTGACGTTGCGGCTTTTTCATTTACGGGTGAATTGATTTCAAGAGAATATTTGCCGTTAAATCCCGAATTTAAAACGGCAAGAATACTAAGTTACGGGACTAAAGGGGATGATTACGTTAATTGGGATGTTGAAAAAATTCATAATCTTTATACCGTATCAAAACTTATTGAAGAATATTCAGGTGAAAAGCTCTTATATCTGGATTTAAGGAATCCGCATAATGCGTTTGCTCAGTTACAAAGCGTAAAACTGAGATTGGGAGAAATTGATCCATCTATATTTGACAGAATAAAACCTTTAAGTTCTATTATGCCCGAAATAAGGGAAATGCAGGAAAAAATAAAATATATAGATTTGTCTTGGAAAGAATCTAAATACATTAAATTAAATAATCAAATTTTATAAAACCTATTGCTTTTTATAATTTATGTAATAAGATAATATTGTCAGAAAATTTATAATCCAGTATAACACTTATAAAATAGCTTGAAAAAGCAAGAATTATTTGTGTTTTTTTATTTTTAGGATTGACAACAAAGGAAAGGTAATTACAGTGGAAGAAACTAAAACAAAATCCAGAAAAAGGAAAATTGAAACTACAACGGAACCGCAGCAAACAGAATGGAAAGAACAGGTTATTCAGGTAAGAAGAGTAACAAAAGTAGTAAAAGGCGGTAAAAAATTAAGTTTTAGAGCAATAGTAGTTGTAGGCAATAAAAACGGACAAGTCGGAGTAGGCTGTGCAAAAGCTGCCGAAGTAATAATTGCAATACAAAAAGCAGTAGCTGACGGAAGAAAAAATTTAATAAATGTACCTATATATAAAACAACAATACCTCATCCGATAACAGGACGTTCCGGAGCCGGCAGCGTAATGTTAAAACCGGCAGCACAAGGTACCGGAGTTATCGCAGGTGGTGCTGTTCGTGCTGTATTGGAACTTGCAGGTATTGAAAACATTTTAAGTAAATCGTTAGGTTCAAAATCTCCGTTGAATGCGGCTAATGCAACATTAGAAGCTCTTCAATCATTAAAACCGTTTGATATTGTTGCAAAAAGACGCGGATTATCATTAAAAGATATGCTGAATTAAGAGGATTAAGTAATGGCTAAAAATAAAACTATAAAAATAACTTTGGTAAAGAGCCTTATAGGTTCAACACAAAAACAAATAAAAGTTGCAAAAGCACTGGGTTTAACAAAAAAAGATCAAACTGTTGAACATGAAAATACTGCAACAATAATGGGTATGGTAAACGCTATTCCTCACTTATTGAAAGTAGCTGAATAGTAAGAAAGGTAATAAAAAATGACAGAAAGAATAAAAATAGAAGATTTAAGACCTCAAGCAGGCTCTACAGGAAAAATAAAAAGAGTTGGAAGAGGAAGGTCATCAGGCATGGGTAAAACATCTTGCCGTGGTAATAACGGGGAAGGTCAAAGGTCAGGAAGAACTTCTAAAAGAGGTTTTGAAGGCGGACAAATGCCGGGATACAGACAAATGCCCAAATTAAAAGGCTTTAAAAACTTTAATGCTATTTCATATGCATCAATTAATGTAGGTGATTTGGCTAATATGAATGTTGAAGAAATAAATATAGAATCTTTAAAAGAAGCAGGTAAAGTATCATCTAATGCTCAAGAATTAAGAGTATTGGGAGGCGGAAATATTGAAAAGGCTATCACGGTCAGCGCAAGATATTTTACACCTTCAGCAAAAGAAAAGATTGAAAAAGCAGGCGGAAAGGCTCAGTTAGTATAATGCAGCAATATACTCCAAATCAGCAAAATTTACAGTCATTAATGGCAAATTTAAATATACAGGGTCTTGGTAAAAAAATCATGTTTACTTTATTAATGATTCTTGTATTCAGGTTATGTGCACAATTGCCGTTGTTTGGTATAGATGCGCAAAATTTTGCCAATTTGGCTGCAACAAATAACTTAATCGGATTCTTAGATATGTTCTCGGGTGGTGCATTGGGAAATGTTTCCATTATTGCACTTGGGATAGGACCTTATATTACTTCATCAATTATAATGCAGTTATTAGCGGTTGTTATCCCTCATTTGGAACAACTTCAAAAAGAAGAAGGTGAAGCGGGAAGAAGAAAATTATCTCAATATACAAGAATATTTACAATATTTATAGCTGCACTTCAATCATTGGTTTTCGTAGTATATTTATTGAAAACGGCAAGAGGCGCTATTATGCCCGACGTAAATTTATTTGCGTTTGCTATAGGTTCAATTGTTATACTTACGGCAGGTTCCGCATTCACAATGTGGATGGCTGAATTGATGACTGAAAGAGGTATCGGTAACGGAGCTTCAATGCTCATCTTTTGCGGTATTATTTCAAAAATCCCTTTTTATACAGGGCAAACAGCAACTTTAGTTACCGGAAATCCTTCTTTACAGCCGGGATTGCTTGTTCTGCTTGCTATATTCTTCGCCACTATGATTTTTATCGTCATAATGCAAGAAGCCGCAAGAAAAGTTATAATAGTTAATCCAAGACGTCAGGTGGGAAATAAGGTATACGGCGGCACAAATACTTATATTCCGTTTAAACTTAACCCCGGAGGTGTAATGCCTATCATCTTTGCTATAGCCATTTTATTATTCCCGACAACTATTTTGGGACTTGTCGGTCAGGCTAATATCCCGAATGAAGCGTTGAGAAACGTAATTATAACATTATCAAACTTCTTAAGTCCCGCAAGTATTTCTTATAATATTGTTTATTTTCTGATGATTTTTGCATTAACATTCTTTTATGCATCAATTATTCCTAATTTACAACCAAAAGAAATAGCAACTAATTTAAAGAAATATGGTTCTTCTATACCCGGCATAAAACCGGGGAAACCAACGGCTGAAGCTCTTGATAAAATATTGAGCAAGACAACCTTTATTGGTGCTACATCATTAGCTATTGTGGCATTAATTCCTTCTATATCTTGTAATTTTACGGGAATTACAACTCTTCAAGGTATAGGGGCAACCTCTTTAATAATTATGGTCGGTGTTGCTCTTGATTTTATTAATCAGGTAAAAACAAACTTATTACCAAAGAATTACGAAAGTTTTCTTAAACAATAAGAAAAATAAAATAAAAAACAAAAGAACAAAAAGCCTCTTATTTAGAGGCTTTTTAATTTATGAGATTCTATTAAAACCATAAGCACCGATATATCTGCCGGTTTAACTCCTCCTATTCTCGTTGCCTGAGCCAGTGTTTTGGGTCTGATTTTATTTAATTTATCCCTTGTTTCCGTTGAAATTTGGACAATGGAGGTATAGTCTATATTCTCAGGTATTTTTATTTTTTCAAGCTTTTCCGACATATTAACCTGCTCTAATTGACGTTTTATGTATCCGTCATATTTTATCTTAACTTCAACCTGTTCATAAATATCTTTAGACAGATTTAGCGTTTTTGTAGTTTCATCAACACTTTTGAGTACTTCATAAGTTATATTTGGGCGCTTTAAAAGCTCTGAAAGTTTCATTCCTCTGTCAATATTTTCTCCGTATCTGTTTAAAATTTGATTTACGGATTCAGAAGGAGAAATTTTCTCATACATTAATCTTTGAATTTCATTTTCAATAGTGTTTTGTTTCATTAAATAAGCATTATATCTCAAATCACTTATTAATCCGACATCATGCCCAATTTGTGTAAGCCTTTCATCAGCATTATCCTGTCTTAAAAGCAGCCTGTACTCTGAGCGTGAAGTCAGCATTCTGTATGGTTCGTTAATATCTTTTGTAACCAAATCGTCAATTAAAGTTCCCAAATATGAGGATTCTCTTGAGAGAGTAATCATTTCTTTATTTTCAAGATATAACACGGCATTAATTCCCGCAAGAAGTCCTTGTGCTGCGGCTTCTTCATAGCCGGAGGTGCCGTTTATTTGCCCCGCACAAAATAATCCTTTAACCCTTTTTGTCATAAGAGTATGATTTAATTGGACGGCAGGCATATAATCATATTCCACCGCATATGCAGGTTTCATAACGTGAACATTTTCAAGCCCCGGTAATGACTGTAACATTTGTATCTGAATATCAGCGGGCAGACTTGTGGAAAATCCCTGTACATACATTTCGTAAGTATTTTTTCCTTCAGGTTCAATAAATATGTGATGAGAAGGATTATGAGCAAATCTTATAACTTTATCTTCTATGGAAGGGCAATATCTGGGGCCGATTCCGTGAATCATTCCGGAATACATGGGAGATTTATCGAGGTTATTTTTGATAATCTCATGTGTTTTTGAGGTTGTTCTGGTTAAATAGCAGGGATATTGTTTTCTGACAGGGCGGTTTGGCAGGAAGGAAAAGAATGAAGGGTTTTCATCTCCCGGCTGTATAAGCATTTTATCAAAATTTATTGTCCTTGCATCAACTCGTGCAGGGGTGCCGGTTTTTAATCTGCCCATAGTAAAGCCGATATTTTTGAGCGAGGGAGAAAGTCCTTTGGCACTGGCTTCCCCGAGCCTTCCGAATTCTAAGTATTGCAGCCCGACCCATATTCTTGCTTCTAAAGAAGTGCCTGTCGTTAGAATAATACAAGGGGCTGTATATTCTTGTCCGAATTCATCTTTAAGCCCTCTTACTTCGTTATTCTCCACTAACAGTTCCGTCATGGTACATTGCTTAAGTTTTAAATTATGTTCGCTTTCCAATAAACTGCGGACATATCTCATATATTCTCTTTTATCCGACTGTGCTCTTAATGCTCTTACTGCAGGGCCTTTGGATGAATTAAGTACTTTTAACTGCATATAGGTTGCATCGGCAGCTATACCCATAATTCCGCCCAAAGCATCAATTTCTCTAACCAGACATGATTTTGCAGGTCCTCCTATTGCCGGATTACAAGGCATTAATGCTATATTATCTAAATTTAATGAGGCAAGCAGAACTTTTGCACCGAGTCTTGCGCTCGCCATTGCGGCTTCACAGCCTGCGTGTCCTGCTCCTACTACTATTACATCATACTTAAACATATTTTTATTATATTCTAAACATAAATTATTTTTTATCTTATTTCGGAGGTTTCATTTTTCCCAAAATTAGAATGTTCTTCTATTTTTATATCGGAGAATACTATTTTATTATATTTTTTTAAACTGTTTTTTTGAAACTGTTCATTGAACTCTTCCATTTTTGAGTAGTTAAATTCATTTTCCCATTTAGCAACAACCACCGTTGCAATACAATTTCCTATAAGATTTACCGTCGTTCTTCCCATATCAAGGATTTGGTCAATTCCTAACAGAATAGCCACTCCTATAAGAGGATAACCAAATCCTGACAAAGTTCCGGCTAAAACCACCAAAGCAACTCTCGGTACACCCGCTATACCTTTACTGGTAAGCATTAAAGTTCCCATTATAAATAAAAGTTGAAGCGGCTGCAGTTCTATTCCTACAATTTGTAATGAAAATAGCATTGCCAATGCAAGATACAATGTTGACCCGTCAAGGTTAAAAGTATAACCTGTCGGCATTACAAATCCTACTATGTTTTTTGATACTCCGAAATTCTCCATTATTTTCATAGCCTGAGGAAGTGCAGCTTCTGAGGTTGAAGTTGTGAAAGCAAGCAGTGCCGGTTCTCTTATTGCTCTTAATAAGGAGAATACTGATATTCCGACTATTCGGCAGGCTATATTTAATATTACGAATAAAAATAAGGTTAATGCGAAATATAATGACAAAATAATTTTTGCATAATTAAATAAAATTCCAAGCCCGCTTTCCGCTATTGTGTATGAAATAGCTCCAAATACTCCTATCGGTGCAAAATTCATAACAAAATGCGTAAATTTGAACATTACTTCAGATAAAGAAGTAATACAATTTAAAACAGGTTTTGCTTTTTCACCGGCAGAACATATTGCCAGTGCAAAAAATATTGAGAAAACAACTATTTGAAGTAAATTACCGTCAGCCATAGCTTTAACTATGCTTGTCGGTACCATTTCTATAAACATATTTGCGGTTGAAGTATGTACGCTTTGACCGGCACTTGCCATAACAGTTGCGGTATCAAGCATATTTTTTGAAATTAATGATGTTGCAAACCCTAATCCCGGTTTAAATATTAAGCCGACAGATAACCCGATTACAAGTGCAAAGGATGTTGCGGTCGCAAAATATATTAAAGTTTTTGCGCCTAATTTCCCGAGCGACTTCATATTCCCGTGTGTTGCAATTCCGGTAACGATTACCGAAAACAATAAAGGAGCAATAACCATTTTTATCATGTTCAGGAATATTTGTGCTAAAGGGTGCATGTTACTTCCTATTTCGGGAAACTTCCATCCTACTATTGTTCCTAATATTAAACTGATAAAAATGTATAAGGTTAATCTTGATGTTTTCATTTTTTTTATTGTCCTAAAAAAATTATATCAAAAAAAGAAATACTAAATAATTTTTTGGACAAATTATTTTGCAATATGTTCATAAATAATTTGAGATGCTCTTACAATTAATTCTTTACCTTTAAGATTATTGTAAGGACGTTTTGCAAGAATAACAACAATATATTTTCTTCCGTTATGTGTTTTAACTATACCTGCATCTCCGAGCATAAATCCGATATCTCCTGTTTTATGCAGTAAGATGGCATCCGATGGGATTCCTGCTTGTAAAAGTCTGTTATTTTTAACATGTGAAAGGTAATCGGCTATATGTTGTTTTGAATCGGCGGTTAAAATATTTGAGGTATCAAGATTATAAAGCATTTTTCCTAATTCTCTTGGGGTTGTAACGTTTGTTCCGTCTAAATCAGGGAGCCAATTATTTATGCGGGTTGTTTTTAAACCCCATTGCTGCATTGCTTTATTTACCTGAGGCATTCCTCCCATTTTTGATATTATCATATTTGTCGAGGAATTATCTGAATTTTCTATCATTATTTTTGCCAAATAATCCATAGTATGTTCAATCCCGCCCTGAGAATATTGCAATTTGCCCGAACCTGATGCTCTGTAATAATCTTGAAGTTCCATTGTATCGTATAAATTAAACTTTTTATCTTCAATTTCTCTGAACATTTCTATTAATACGGGCAGTTTTATTATGCTTGCGGCAGGATATACTTTATCTGCTTTTATATCAACGTATGAACCGTTTTTGTATTCATAAACATATATTGCGGGATCTATGTTCTTGTATTCATTTGCTAAATTTATTAACTTATTTTTTAGCCCGCTTATTTCGTAATTCTCTTTTATATCGTACATAAGAGATTTGGAGTATTTTGAATCTTTAATTATGTATTTGCCCAGAAATAAATCTTTGTACAGGTAACTGTGAGTGGGATATAAAAGTTTTTCATAATCAACTTTCAGCATTTTACCTTTTTTAATCGGAAATGTATCGGCTATAAAAGTATTAAAAGAATATGGCAGAACATATAACAGAAGCGCCGCAAAAAAGATAATTGAAACCAATTTCCCGAAAATTGATGTTTTTTTACTTTTTTTGACTTTTCTTTTTAACGGTTTTACTCTTTTTTGAGGTCTGTTATTAAAGTAATACTGTTCATATCTTGAGTTATATATATCTGAATTTGAATAATAATCTCTATATCTGGGTTCCGGCAAAATAAGTCCTCCTTTTTTAATTATATTATATAAATAATTTTTTCTTCAATTTTGTTAAAAATATGCAACATTTTGTTTAATAAAAAATTTTTTTGAACTTTTTAAATAAATTTGATAGAATATTTAAAAAGAAAGGACAAATTAATGAATAATATAGTAATATATACGGAAGGTGCTGTTTCAACGGTAAAAAATATATGCGAAAGTCTGCCGGATACAGTTGCAGAGGTTAAAAATATTGATGAATTGGTTGACCTTGATGTAATCAATACATCTTGTATAATTTTGGAAATATCACAAGAAAAATTAAAAGAGATATCAATGGTATCAAAGTTTCCGCTGCCCGTTCTTTATGTTGCGGATGAAGCACCCGAAAATATTACCGTACGTGCGGAAGCGTATGATTATGTTGTCCAGCCCGTAAATAAGTTTGAATTAGGTTTGAGGCTTAAAAACTTAATAAAAATAAAGGAATTAAAAATAAAAATTGAAAATATAGCGGCAACGGATGAGTTAACGGGGCTGCATAATCGTAAATATCTGCTGGAAAGATTAGAGTCAGAAATGTCAAGAGCGAAGAGATATCATTCTCATGTTTCTTGTATCCTTTTTGATATAGATTTTTTCAAAGTTATAAACGATATGTACGGATATGAATGGGGCGATGTCCTGTTGAAAAAATTAGCGGAAATGCTTTCAAACTTGGCAAGAAAAGAAGATGTAGTGACAAGGTACGGGGATGAAGAATTTATGGTTCTGCTTCCCGATACTACGGAAGAGAAAGCATATGTTTTTGCTGAGAGATTCAGAAGAGATGTGGAATTAATGTCATTTATTCCTGCGGGAGAAGATGAAAGGCATCCTGTTAAAATTTCGGGAGGGATTGCTTCTTATCCTCACTTAGAGCAAGTGGATGAAAATGCAAATACTATTATCAGATATGCTGAACATGCGCTGTATAATGCTAAGAAAAGAGGGAAAAATAAGGTTGTAATGTTCTCTCAAGTTAATTTGGATTATTAGAATAAGGAGTAAACAAATGAAACATTTTAATTTGTTCAAAAAGCTGTGCGGTATGCCAATCGGGGGGGGGTAAAAAGTAAAGCTTTTACTCTTGCAGAGGTGCTTGTAACTCTTACAATAATAGGTGTTGTTGCCGCTCTTACCGTTCCTTTATTAACTGCCAATCACAAAAAATCCGAATATTCGGCAAAATTAAGAAAAACATATTCTGCAATTCAAGCTGCCGTGGATAGTGCGGAAAGTGATTTTGATTTATCTTCCGAGAATTGGAGTACCGATCCTTCAGGGGGATATACGGGTAGTGCTAAAGATTTTTTTGATACATATTTGGCGCCATACTTAAAAGTTTCATACTTAAAACAAGAAAGCAAGTATGGTTCAACTTATTATTATTATGTTTTTGATGACGGTACACAATTTAATGTAAGCATTAATTCTACTACGGAATCTCTTTATATTGATATTGATTTAAACGGATTTGATAAGTCCCCCAATCAACTGGGAAGGGATTTATATGAATTTACGCTGGCAAGCAAATACGCTATGGGTGTAACAAATAATTATCCGGCATCTAATTATAAAAATAATCTTTTCGGAGTGGATGTATTTTATTTATCGGACTCTGGAGTTCCCGAAAATGCAGCAAAAAGTTATAAGGATTGTTCCTCTAATACGGGGTGTATTCTGACACGTCTTTGGTTTAATAACTTTGAATTTTCTAAAGATTACCCGTTAAAATTATAAAAAGAGAGTTTTAAACTCTCTTTTTATGCAGCAGCTTCTTTTTCAGTATTTTCAGTTTCTGTTTTTTCTGCTTTATCTTTTTTAGCTTCAGCTTTTTCCGATTTTTTAGCTTCTTTTTCCTGTGCCTTTTTTGCTTTTTTTAATTCTTTTTCCTGTTGTTTTAATTGTTTTTTTGCGCTCTTATCCATTAAGAAGTCAACTGCTTCGGGTTTTGAATCTGTTGATGAACTTTGAGTATATATATTATATCCGCCCTCTGTATTCTTTTGCGCCCATTTTGTTGAATCTTCATTTTCTTCCAATATATAATCGGCATTTTCTTTTGATACTTCTTTTTTCGCTTCAGGCATATCTTTTAATTCGGTTTTATTTTCCGATTTTTGTGTTGTTTTTTCAAATGTATCTTTACTTAAGGGGGATAAATTGTTATTTAATTTTATGGGATTTGAATAAAAAGAACTTACATTAAAAGACCCCGGTGCTTTATTTAAACCTATAAAACCGGTATTTAAACCGAAATTTGAACTCATAACTACCTGCCTTCCATAACTTACCTATATTATATAAAGTTATTTTCAGACAAAAATTGCTTTTAATGTTAAGTATTATGAATCTTATTTATACTTCAAAGCCGCTGAAAATAACGGCACTGTTAAAGTTAGGAGATTCTTCTTTTATTGTTTTAAAGAAATCTTTTACCAATATTACGTTGTTTTGGAGTAATTCAAAACGGTTTTCACGATAAAAATTTTCAAGCATTTCACCGCTTTGAAGGTATTTTCTGTTTTTTATGTAGAGTTTAAAATTTTTATTTCTTTTAATAATTTTTTTAACGGCAAAGGAAAGAATTTCAGAAAAATGTTCCATATAATGCGGCGGGATTATTACATCCAAAAAGTAATTTTTATTATCTGTTGTTTTTATTTCAATAAAAGATTTAAATTTTGAGGAGTTGTCATCATTAAACACATATTTAAAGACGGATTCATTATTACTGCCTTGTAATAAGCTGTCTGAAAATTCCTCTTTTTCTTTTGAAAGAGAATATTTATAATGAGTAATTAAATTATCGTTATACAATTCAGCAAGGTTATCCAGGTCAGAATTTTTAAAAGATTTAAAATTCTTTTCGTTTATTTTGTCCGAAATAAAGTTAAGATTGGAAACTTTATATAGTGCTTCCGTTGCGCATAATCTAAATGTGCATCCGTTAATAAATAAGTCAATAAGTTCTTTATTGTTATCATCAATGGAAACATAAAAAGTATCTACGCCTCTGGCTCCAAATTTGGCAATAATGTATTCAACAAGCTGTTTTCCTTCTTCATAAGCGTTTTTATCCAAAAATAATCTTTTAATCTGCCATTTGTACGGATTCCCCTTTTGGGCTTTAACTGTAATCAAGCCTTTTAAATTATTAGATGAATCATATATAACATAGGTTTCGGGAAATCTTCTGAGATGTACGCTGTATACAAAATTTTGAATAATTGTTACGGGAACGGACAGAAAAAACAAACGTCTATAACTCATAACATTATCATTACATACAACGGATATAAGTTTTTTTATGTGTATAATATCTTTATAGCTTATTTTTTTTATTTTTGCCATAATATGATTCCTATTTATTATTATATAACTTTTTTAAAGATACTCACAAGTAAAAATTAAAAAATAAAAAGTTAAAAAAAAATTAATATATGTTGAGTAAAAAAATTGATATTTTATAATAAAAGAAGCAAGAGTTAGGGGAAATATGAAAAATTTTTTTGAAGAAAGAATGAATAAAAAGAATCCTTTTATAAATAAACAAGAGGAAAAAGGAGAAGATATAATGGATACTTCCGAACAAACGAATGAAAATGAAATAAAAGAAGAAGAAACTTCAAAAAATACGGAAGAAATAGAGGCTGATTCCGAAGAAAAGAGTGAAGAAACGAACGAAGAAACAATAGAGGATGAAACCTCCAAGTTAAAGACGGATTTAGAAAATTTAAATAATCAATATTTAAGACTTGCTGCAGATTTTGATAATTACCGTAAGCGTCAGGCACAAGAGAGAGAATCTTTGTTAAAATACGGAGCTCAGGAGTGCATGAAAAAGGTTATTGAAGTTGCGGATAATTTTGACAGAGCGCTTCAAACTGTTGAAAATATTGATAGCGTTGAAAAAATGAAAGAAACATTTTATATTTTAAATAAGCAGTTAAATGATTCGCTGACAAAATTAGGGCTTGAGCAGATAAAAAGTGTAGGTGAAAAATTCAATCCTAATTTACATGAAGCGGTTATACAGACCCAAACAGAAGAATATCCCGAAGAAACAATAATAAAAGAATTACAAAAAGGATATAAGCTGGGGGATAAAGTTTTAAGACCGGCAATGGTGGATGTAGCCGTAAAGTAATTTGAAAGATTAGAGAGAATGAGTGATTTTTACGAAATATTAGGAATAGATAAGAATGCAACAAAAGAAGAGATAAAGTCAGCATTCAGGAAAAAAGCCAGACAGTATCATCCTGATGTTAATAAAGCTCCGGATGCCGAAGAAAAATTTAAAGAACTCGGAAGAGCATACGAAACATTAATGGATGATAATAAACGAGCAACATATGACAGATATGGCGAGGACGGATTAAAAGATGCCGGATTTAGTACTACCGGGCCTTTTGATGCGGGATTCGGCGGATTAAATGAAATATTTGAAAGTATTTTCGGCTCGGGATTCGGGTTTTCTAATTATTCTCAAGACCCTAACGCTCCTCAAGACGGTGAAGATTTAAGATTAAATCTTCAAATAGAACTTGAAGAAGCTGTATTCGGGGTAAAAAAAGAAATAAAAATTAAACATATGGAAGTATGTGACGAATGCGGAGGAACCGGCGCTCAAAAAGGGACTCAGCCTGAAACATGCCCGACATGCGGCGGCACGGGGAGAGTACAGCAAGTTATTGATACTCCTCTAGGCAGTTTCAGACAAATTGCGACATGTCCTAAATGTATGGGTAAAGGTAAATATAATTCTCATCCTTGTACTAAATGTAAAGGGGAAGGAAGAATTGAAGTTCAAAGAACTATTAAAGTTAATATTCCTAAAGGGGTGGATACAGGCTCGAGAATAGGGCTTGCTTCAGAGGGAAATTGCGGTAAAAACGGAGGTAAACCGGGAGATTTAATTGTAGTTCTTTATGTAAAAGAACATAAAGAGTTTAAACGAAACGGTTTCGATTTGTTTTCTTCTGTTGATATATCTTTCCCGCAAGCTGCGCTTGGGGATACAATAGAAGTTAATACCATTGAAGGTAAACAAAAATTGGTTATTCCTTCCGGTACTTCAAATGATGATGTCCTTCAGCTTAAAGGCTTAGGTGTTCCTTATCTTGGACATCAAAATAAACGGGGAAATCATAATTTTGTTGTTAAAATTAAAACTCCGAAGGATTTATCTTCCGAAGAAAAACAGTTATATCAAAAACTTTTTGAAATTAATCGTAACAAAAAGCCTTCTAATAAATTCATTGATAAAATGAAGAATGTACTTCATAATTAAAATAGGGAATATATGAAATTTAAATCTTTAATAATAAGCTTAATAATATTGATAATAACTGCTCATACGGCTGAAGCTTTTCAACTTCCTAAAGAAATGAAGGATTATTTAATGAGTCAAAAGAAGGTGCCTTCTGTCAGGTTTGACGGGGTTGTGAGCTACAATAACGATGTTTTGTATATCCCTATAATTCCGTCATATCCAAAGACTGTGGAAAAAGTTGAAATAGTAAAAACTTTTCCTTCAAACCGTTCAATGGATTCCATGCCGGATTTGGTATTGTTTAATAATAATTATTCACTCATAAAATTAATAAGAGTTGATAAAAATACACTGACCGTAAAAGATATGCCTGATTTGCCTATTGAAGTAAAAACCGGTGCATTGCCTCAGGATTTAATGGTTCCTAGAGGTTTGGTATTTCCTGAATCCTTAGCGGGGATTTTAGGTGACGTAAAAGTACCTTTAATCGGAGAAGCAAAAGCGGCAAGTTTTATTTCAGGCAGACGCTCCGCTCCTTTACCTGACGGTAACAGAGTTCAAAATACAAAAAAATATAACCTTCCTTCGGCTCTTACCAATAAATTATTTTTTGTTAATAATTTTCAAACTGAATATTTGCAGATATTCTCTTCTTCCGTTTCAGAACCGTTATATTCTTTAAAAACTTCGGGAGTTATGAAGGATATAAAGCCGGCACTCGACGGTAAATATATTCTTGCGGCTACAAACAATATGAAAAATATTGATGTTATTGATGTAGAAAATGAATATATAGTAAAAACCATTACTCTTAGTTCAAATCCTTCCGAAATTGCTGTGGATGATGTAAATAAAAAAGCATACGTTGCAAGTGTTGCGGATGAAGCGCTTTATGTTATTGATTTAGAAACAATGACCGTCAAAGAAAAAATCCAGTTGGCAGGCTCGCCTCAAAAACTTTCAATATCTAAAGACGGTAAAAAAATAGCTTATACCGATATTAAATCCTCAAATGTTTATATCCTTGATTTGGAACATGATTATAAAAATAAACTAATAACAAATTATCCTAATATTACAAAATTATTATTGGATGAAGATGTTATATATATAATTGCAAGAACCGAGCCGAAATTAAGAATTGTAAGCTATGATTTGCTGCAGGATAATGAAATTTCTAAAACGAAGAAGGATAAAAAGAAGGAAAAAAGAGCAAAAGACGATGAAAAAAATTCTGCCGAAATGAATACGGAAGATATTTTCAGCGGATTTGATTTTAATCCCCCGCAAGAGGAGGAGGAATTAATAAAAGATGCAAAATATTATTCATCAGGGATTAAAGATGTTGAAGTAGGCGAAAAACCTGTTGATATGGTTGAAAGAGGCGAATTTGTCTATGTTCTGTGTGCGGGAAATAACAGTGTTTACGCATATAATAAGACAACAAATGAATTATTGGTTGATAAATTGCCCACAGACGGTTTTTCAAAAGCATTTACTCCCGTTTCGGGTACAAATTATGCAGTTGTTACAAATATGTCCGATTTAAAATATGTTATATATGATATGGATAAAAATAAATCGGTACAAACCCAGCCGATAAGTGAGTATATTAACATGATAACTATTTTGGAAAGAAAAAATGGACGCTAAAACTCTCGAAGTACTTGAAAAACTTGAAAAAACTTCAGAAGAATTTTGGAATATATCAAGGCAGACCGGAAATTTTATAAATATGCTTATAAAACTGGCGAGAGCAAAAAATGTATTGGAAATAGGTACTTCTAATGGTTATTCCACTTTATGGATTACGGATGCCTTAAAAACAACAGGCGGACATCTTACAACTATTGAATTTTGGGATAAACGTCAGTGTATTGCCCGTGATAACTGTAAATATTGTAATCTGGAAGAGTATGTTACTTTTAAACTCGGACAAGCATCTGACGTTATAAAAAATGAAATAAATGAACATTTTGATTTGGTTTTTATTGATGCAAATAAACAGGAATACTTAAGTTTTTTTGAATTAGTGCATCCGCTTTTAAATAAAAACGGGGTTATATTGGCTGATAATATAATTTCTCATGCGCTAAAGGTAAAACCCTTTGTGGAAGCCATCTCTTCTCATCCTGAGTATCAAGTGCAAGTTTTGGATTTACCTGACGGGCTTTTAATGGCTTATAAATCGGGGGAAAATTTATGAGTAAAGTAATTAAATCGGTTTGTAATGATGAATTAAACCTTGATAATGTCGGGATTTTTTATAATAAAGACAATATAAAAGCGCAAGAGGTTTCAGAATGCGTTAAAACTAAGCTTGCAGAAAATCAGGTAAACTCTAAAATATATACAACATACGAGTTTTCAGCGGGAATAACTTTTGCAATAATATTGGGCGGCGACGGAACAATACTTAAAGCCGCAAGGTATTACGCCGAGTATAATGTTCCCATTTTGGGTATAAATTTGGGCAGGTTGGGATTTTTATCTCAGGCAAAATCATCTCAGGCAGATAAAGCGGTTGAATGTATTTTGAAGGGTCTGTTCAAAATTGAATCAAGAACTATGATTAGCGCTCTTGACGGTAAATTAAACGCTTTGAATGATATTGTTATAAAAGGTGAAAGTTTTTCAAGAACTTCAAGGTTATATGTACATATAAACGATAATATAGTGTGTGATTATCTTGCAGACGGATTGATAATTTCGACTCCTACCGGCTCTACGGCATATACATTGAGTGCCGGCGGTCCTATACTTTCTCCGAGCCTTGATGCAATTGTTATTGTGCCTATTTGTCCTCATACAATGAACGCAAGACCTATTGTTATTCCCTCTCACGAAATTATTAAAGTGACTTCAAGCCAAAATAAACCGCTTTTAAAAATATCTGCCGATGGTCAAAATACTCTTGATTTAGGTATAGACGAAAATATTATTATAAAAAAATGTGATTATAAAGCAAGATTGGTTTTGTTAAATCTTGAAAAAAATTCATTCTATTCTGTATTAAAAGAAAAACTTCACTGGGGACTTTCTTGGAAGGGGTAAAATGATTAAATCCGTTACCGTTAAAAATTATATTCTTATTGATGATATAACCCTTGAATTTGATAATGGCTTCAATGTATTCACGGGTGAAACGGGAGCGGGTAAAAGTATTATAATAGGCGCAATCGATGCGGCTTTCGGGGCAAAAGTTTCCAAAGATGTTATAAAAACCGGGGCTGATAAAGCTTTTATTGAATTGGTTATTACTCTAAAAGAGGATTTTGATTCTAAAATATTCTCTGATAACGGAATTGAAGTATTTAATAATGAAGTTATTCTCTCAAGAGAAATTCTTCCTTCCGCATCACGTTCAAGAATTAACGGGGTGTTAGTTACTCAGGATTTTATAAAAGAAATCAGAGAATTTTTGCTTGATATTCACTCTCAGCATCAAAGTTATAATTATGTTCAACAAAAAAATCATATAGAATTATTGGATAATTTTGCTCTGAAACCTCACAGAGATAATATTAATAAATTTAAAGAAGGGTATTATAAATTATGCTCTTTGAATAAAAAACTCGAAGAAGCAAAAATGTTTGCGGAATCTCAGGGTGCACAAACGGAATTTTTAAAATTTCAAATTAAAGAAATAGAAGATGCGAATATTGAAGATACGGAAGAATGCGAAAAACTGGAAAAAGAACTGAGTATTCTCTCTGAGATTGATAAATTAAAGGAGCTTTCATATAGTTCATATTGGACGTTATACGGCGAGGACGGTAATATTATTGATGCGCTTGGAAACGTTAAGGCTAATTTATCTAAACTTACTAAAACGGATGATTCTCTTTGTTCTTTGGAAGAAGATTTTAATAATGCTTATGAAACTTTAAAAGAAATATCTAATACACTCAGAAATTATTCCGAATCAAAAGAGAATGATAATGAAAGAATGGATGTAATTTGCGAACGGTTAAGTGTGCTGGATAAATTAAAACGAAAATACGGTAATAATTTACAATCCGTTTTGGATACGTATGGGAAACTCTCTTCCGAACTTGAAAAAATTAATATTTCTCAAGATGAAATTAATGAAACGGAAAAAGAAATAAAAATACTTTCAAATGAATTGGATTCTCTTGCGGAAATAATAACTAACACAAGAAAAGAATTGGCAGATATTCTTTCAAAGGCGGTAACAACAGAACTTGAAAAGTTAGAACTGCCCAAATCAAAATTCTATATAGAAATTACTCCTTGTAAAATGAACGAGCACGGTAAGGACAGGGTGGAATTTTTAATATCGACGAATGTATCCGAGGGTGTAAAACCGATAGCAAAAACCGCATCGGGCGGAGAAATTTCAAGAATAATGCTTGCGCTAAAATCTGTTTTTGCTCAAGCGGATAAAACAGATACCGTAATTTTTGATGAAATTGATACGGGGATATCAGGAAAAGCCTCTCAGTCTGCAGCTGAAGCTATTGTTAAACTGGCTGATTCCCATCAAATTATTTTGATAACTCATCAACCCATTATTGCAGCTAAAGCGGATTCACATTTTTATGTAAAAAAGGAACAAACCGATTCTACTAAAGTTATGGTTTATAAGCTTCAAAGGGAAAACAGAATAAAAGCTATAGCTCTTTTGGCTGCCGGTGAAATTAATGATGAGTCGGAGTCTTTTGCTAAAAATCTTTTGGGTGTTTAAATATTATCCTGCTTAATAGTGTAAAGACTGATTTTTTATTTATTCTCTTTTGATAATTTTAATGTCGGCGGAGAAATAAATGTATACAGTTATTTTTTTTGATACAAAACAATATGAACGTAATTTTTTTGAAAAAAATCTTTATGATAAATTTCAACTAAATTTCACTGAAAATGAACTCACTTACGAAACAAAATTGTCAGCCGTTCAGGAAAATGCTGATATAATATCGGTTTTTACCGGTTCAAGACTATCAAAAGAAGTGATTGATAAATTCCAAAACTTAAAATTAATTCTTACACGTTCGGTAGGATATAGCCATATTGATACGGATTATTGTACGGAAAAGGGGATTATAGTTGCGAATACTCCTCATTATGGTGATTATACGGTTGCTGAATATTCATTCGGAATACTTTTAAACCTTGTCCGCCGAATTTGCTACGGGGTAAACGAACTCAAAGAAGGCGATATGTATCCCGAAACCTTCGGAATGGAACTTTTTGATAAAACAATCGGGATTATAGGAACAGGTTCTATCGGCTCAAAAGCAGTAAAAATAGCTAAAGGGTTTTCAATGAATGTTATTTGTTATGACGTATTTGAAAATAAACAACTTGAGGAAGAGTTCAATGTAAAATATACGGACTTGGAAACTTTATGCAAATTATCCGATATTATAACACTTCATGCACCCTTAACCGCCTCATCTTATCATCTTATCAATGCGGAAAAGTTATCATTAATGAAAAATTCTGCAGTTATAGTGAATACGGCAAGAGGGGAGCTAATAGATACAGAAGCCTTGTATGATGCACTTTTAGATAACAGAATTAAAGGTGCGGCACTGGATGTGTTGGAATTTGAAGAAACTATATCCTCTAAACGTCCGGGAGAAAATATTAATCTTAAAAACTTGAGAACTTCACTAATTAACAGTAAACTTCTTACTCTTAAAAATGTAATTGCTACTCCGCATATAGCTTATGATACGAAAGAAGCGGTTGCAAGAATTTTAAATATGACACTAAAGAGCATATCGGAATTTGATTTGAAACAGGATATCCGATATAAAATTTGAAAAATAATCAAAAAAAATGCAAGTTTAAATGTAAGATTTAAGAACTTGCAATATTTACACTAGCCGAAACATTAATAACAGATTTATTATACATCTTTTTTTCAGTTTCGTAAAGTATACACCTTTATTAATTTAAAAAATAGCCAAAAATTTTAATATTTGTTCACATTTATATTTTACGAGGGTAATCATCTTTGATTTCCCATCCGTCTCTTTTTATAAGTTCAAAACAAGCCCTGGCTTCATCTGCCCTGCTGGTTTGGTAATTACTGCACATTGAAATTAAACGATTTCTTTCATAATCCAAGAAACTTTTTAAGCCATAATCCCCTAAATCGTTAATGTTAATCAACATAGGAAATCTGTCGACTCCTATACGGTTTGGACCTTTAGTTCCGTTAACATCTACAAAAACTTCTTTTGAGTTTATCCCATATAACTGAATCCCGTCATTAAGGGTTATAACCCCTGAACATGAATTATCATTAGAACAGGTTAGTTCTGCTTTACCCGTACTAACAATATATTGAGATAAAACATCCCACGGGTTTCTATTCCCTCCATTTCTTGGCATTGACGCGAGTATACGGCGATAAGACATATCATAATCGCTTTCCATTTGAGCTACTGCATCTTGTATAGTAATATATGCCTTTTTTAATTTTAAAGCTGTTGTTTTTTTATTGTGATTTGCGGTTACTAACGGAACCGTTAATGCGGCTACAACTCCTATTATTGTGAGTGT
>CANPZP010000003.1 GCA_947589115.1 Candidatus Gastranaerophilales bacterium
ATTTTTACGAGTTTATCAAGCGGTGTATTTCTTAATTTTTCTCTTGTTTTTAATACGATATATTCATGAAGTTTCAACTGCAGGGATAAATCTTTATCACTATATTTTTTCTCATAGTTTTTTATATAAATAAATCTTTGAAAATTACTTTGAAGTATTGAAAATATTTCAAGAGGATGATGTTTTTCAGTTAATAAATTATACTGTTTCAATATTTCATTTTTATTCCCCTGAATAATTAAATCGGCAAGAATAAACACATCCTCTGATGAAGTACAATATTTTTTCACGGAAGCGGTATCAACAACTTTTTTAGGATGGAGTGCTATTTTTAATTTTTCTATTTCTGAATTAATAAGTGTTAAATTAGAACCAAGCTGTTCAATAATTACTCCTGCCGTTTGAGAGCTGACTGACAGGTCTTTTTCTTTTGCAATATTAATAATAATCGGTATTAATTCTTTTTGATATGTCTTATACTGCGCAAATTCTCTTGAAGATGAATACTTAGAAATTACTTTAAAAAATTTTTTTCTTGAATCAGGCTTTTTGTTTTCATCTCTTGGAATTTTACAAACAAAAATAAGATTAACATTGGGATTAACACATCCGAGTGCATCAGAAAACGCATCAATTTGTTTATCATCAAGACTCAATTTATTCCCGATTAAATATTTATCAATGTTGATAACACTAAGCGTATTACCAAACATCAAAGGCGAAGATTGAACACATTCCATAATAGTATTAAACGAAGGATTGTCAAAAACCTTGTAAGACATGGAAATAAATGAAGCATCAAGAAGCTCATTTTTAAGCTTCTTGATTTCTTTTTCCATTAAATATTCTTCTTGTCCGTAAAATAAAAATATAGCCATAAATTAATTATCAATCAGCAAACTGGCGCCTATAACTCCGGCAGTATTCCCGAGTTCTGCATGAACTACCTGAACGGCATCACGCTGAATAGGCATGGTACGTTTTTTTAATGTTTCAATAACGGGATTAAATAATAAATCTCCGGCATCGGCTACACCGCCTCCGATAACCACTTTTTCAGGATTTAATAAATTAACAACACTGGCAAGTCCTATTCCTATATATTCGCCTATAATTTCAAATATTTTCTTTGCAACAACATCACCTTGTTTAGCTGCTTCGGCAACAATATAAGGCGTAATATCAGGATTTGCAAGTTCTCTGAATTTGGTGGATTTTCCGCCTTTAATATACTCTTCCGCCAAAGCAACAATCCCTGGGCCTGAAGCAAAAGCCTCTAAACATCCGGTATCACCGCAGCCGCAAATAGGGCCATCCTTCATTTGAAGCTTAATATGACCGAGTTCGCCTGCGGCATTACTTGCACCTCTGACTAATTTCCCGTTTATTATCAAACCTGAACCAATACCCGTTCCTACCGTGATACATATCAAATTTTGTGCGCCCCTTCCTGCTCCGAAATTTAATTCGGCTAAAGCTGCACATCTCACGTCATTATCTACTTTCACGGGAATTGAAAATTCATTTGAAACTATATCCGCAATAGGGATATTAACCCACCCGGGAATATTCGGCGCCAATCTGACAATACCGTTATCACAGTCAATCTGCCCCGGGAATCCGAATCCAATCCCTTCTATTAAAGATTTATCAACTTTTGATTCCTTCATTAAATTCTGAATGGCTTTAATTATATTCGAAATAGTATACTCATAACCCATCTCAGCTCGTGTAGGCACGGTATCTGAATATACTATACTTCCTGATTTATCAACCAGCGCAACTTTTACATTCGTTCCGCCAACATCTACACCAATTTTATACTTCTTAGGTATTATCGACATCTCAACTCCTTTTTATAAGACTATTTACATTTGTTCCCTGAAAACAGAATTTTTTCTGCCGTATACTTCAAATTAATATACAAAATGATAGCATAAAAATGCTATCATCTCATTTTTTTATTTTTACACTTTTTAAATTTTGTAAGGATAATCGCTTTTTATTTCCCATCCGTCATTCATTATTACATCAAGGCAATAATCAGAATTTGATTTTGCTTTTTTTATAAGTTCTTCCCTTGTATAAGTTTCACTATCACTTATTAATGCACCTGCTAATAATACTTTGGGATTCTCTTTTAAATTAAGATAAAATTTAAATCTGTCACTGCCAATTCTATTCGGGCCTTTTGCTCCGTTTACATCAACGGTAAAATAAAAATTATTTGGTTTATCATCTGTTGAAGGATTTGCTGAGGAAGAAGAAGTGTACATTTCAGATATAGCAATAATTTGTGAACCGTCATTAAATTCAAGTAAAATATCGCAAAATGAAGTATCGTTATTACCGGTACAAGGGGATTTATAATTCAAGGGTAAATACTTATCAAGATAATTATGAAATATAAATAAAGCACTATATTTAACACTATATTCGTCATAATGAACATAATGTACAATATCAGCATTACCCCATGTATTGCCCCATTCTGAGATTGGTGCGCCTTGCTCTGTTTCGGCAAGTTTTATTGCCTGAGTAACGGAAGAGTATATTTTCTTAAGTCTAGATGCGGTTTCAGTCCTTTTATGATTATGCATTACCACGGGAACTGTAATTACGGCTATAATTCCTATAACGACAAGAGTTATTAATACCTCAGCTAAAGTAAAAGCAATTGTTTTTCCGCCACGGGGGGGGGTAGATTTGATGATTATTTTCCATATTCCTTCTCCTTATTTCCTTCATAACTTCTTATTTTATCATCTATTAAGCTTTTATGCAAGAATAATTAAAAAAGAGAGAATATTTTTGCAAATTTTAATGTACATACTTGACTCTTATTTATGCTTAAGATAGACTAATAAATGTCAGGTAAGGTCCCATCGTCTAGAGGCCTAGGACACATCCCTTTCACGGATGCGACAGGGGTTCAAATCCCCTTGGGACTACCATTAAATATAAAGAGTCTTTATGGCTCTTTTTTTATTACCTAAATATAACAAGAATAGTGCAATTTAAAAAAACAGGTTGACTATAAAAAATGTTCTTGGTATGGTATTAAAGAAGTGTATGAAATGCGCTTGTAGCTCAGTAGGTAGAGCACTCCCCTTTTAAGGGATAGGTCGCGCGTTCGAATCGCGCCAAGCGCACCATTTAAAAAAGCTCCGTTTAGGAGCTTTTTTTGTAATTTTATTTATTCTCAATTAATTAACGGAATCATATCCCGTATCAAGTGCTTTTATATTACCTTCTAACATTTGTGCTTTTTTACCCGTCAATTTTTTATACATGGTTTTTACTATACTTTCTTTTTTAACAACGGGAAAAGCTTTAATAAAAGCACCTAAAGAAACTATATTAGCCATTTTTTCGTTTCCCGAATTATGTGCTATATCAGTCATAGGAACAAATTTATAAGTAATATCATTTCTTTTTGGGGCAGCTTTTACCAAAGAAGAATTAACAACCATGATTCCGCCCGGTTTTATTTTACTTTCAAAACGTTCAAAAGATGGAGCGTTAAGTGCAATAACATTTTCAGGCTTATCAATATATGAACAAGCCACTTCATCATCTGACATACAAACGGTGCAGTTAACCGTTCCGCCTCTCATCTCAGCGCCATATGCAGGTGACCAAGTAACATTAAGCCCTTCAGCCATACATGCACTTGCCAATAATTGTCCGATAAATAAAACCCCCTGACCGCCAAATCCGGCTATTAATACATTTGAATCCATTATACCGCCTCACTGACTTTATCTTTATATACACCGGGTTTAAATACCTCGGACATTTCACCTCTAACTCTGGCATGTGATTCTTGCGGAGTCATTTTCCAATTAGTAGGGCAAGTTGCAAGGATTTCGACAAAACCTGTGCCTAAACCCTTTAATTGAGCTTCAAAAGCTTTTTTTATACATTTTTTAGCATTTAAAATAGATTGATAACTATCAAGTGTAACTCTTGCCACATAGGCTGTTCCGTCAACCTCTTTTAGAATTTCACAAATTTTCAAAGGATACCCCGATAATTCAGGTTTACGTCCTTTTGTTGTGGTGGTAGTTATTTGACCTATTAAAGTTGTAGGCCCTGCTTGACCGCCCGTCATACCGTATGTTGTATTATTAATACAAATAGCCGTAACATTTTCACCTCTTGTCATGGCATGTATAGTTTCCGCAAGCCCTATAGAAGCAAGGTCGCCGTCACCTTGATATGTAAATACCACTTTATCAGGCTTTGAACGTTTAATTCCGGTTGCAACAGCCAGCGAACGTCCGTGCGCCGATTCAACAATATCCACATTAAAAAAGTCATATGAAAATACGCTGCATCCTACAGATGCAATACCTATTGTTTTTTCTCTGACCCCCAATTCATCCAAGACTTCCGCCACAAGTCTGACTGCAACACCGTGGTCACAGCCGGGGCAAAATGTTATTTTAAAATCATCTCTTATTGATTCGGGTTTTTTATATACAAGCTGTTCCATAATTTTTCTCAACAATCTTCTTATAAACGTTTTCGATTTGTTTATATATTTCTTCCACGGTCATCATAACTCCGGCAGGTCTGCCGTAAAATTCAATAGGAATAGAAGCAACACCCGCAATACTTGCTTTAATATCCTGAAGCATTTGTCCGCAATTGAGTTCAATATCTAATATCCCGTCAACTTTCTGAGCAATTTCAGCAACTATTTTTTCAGGGAACGGATTTAAAAGTATGGGTCTGAATAAACCTACTTTAAGCCCGTTTTTTCTTGCCATTTTTACTGCAGCCTTAGCTATTCTGGCAATACTTCCGAAAGCGGTTATTACTAATTTTGCACCGTCAATTTCATATTTTTCGAAAATATTTTCATTTTCTAAAATACGATTATATTTTTCAAAAATTTTAACAACTCTTGTTTTTAATGTTTCCTGATCACGTTCGATAGATGCAATATGCCTTGGCTCTCTATCCTTAGCACCGTCAAGAGCCCAAGAAGATTGGTCTATTTCTTCGTAAGGATACTCTCCGACAACAGCCGGCTCCATCATTTGACCTAACATGCCATCGGCTAACAGACAAACGGGAGTTCTGTATTTTTGAGATACATAAAAACATTTATAAGTTAAGTCAATACATTCTTGTACACTGTTTGGAGCATAGGTAACAATTTTATAATCACCGTTGCCTCCGCCCTTTGTTGCCTGTAAATAATCACCCTGTGAAGGATAAATATAGCCCAGCCCCGGGCCTGCTCTCATAACACTTACCAAAACACAAGGAATTTCATCACCCGCAATAAATGATAAACCTTCCTGCATTAATGATACAGCACATGAAGAGGATGAAGTCATGGCTTTAACACCCGTTGAACCGGCTCCTAATAACATATTTATGGCAGCAACTTCACTTTCGGCAGCAACAAAAGCCCTCCCCATTTCCGGCATCTTTGTACTCAAATATTCTCCGATTTCACTCTGCGGAGTAATCGGATAACCGAAATAACTTTGGCATCCTGCTTCAATTGCAGCTTGAGCTATAGCATAATTACCTTTTAAGAGTTCCTTTTCATTTTTCATAATATACCTTTTCAATAGCTATATCAGGGCAAACCTTTGCGCAAATAGCGCAGCCTATACATTCTTTTTCACTGTTAACTTTTGCAGGATAATATCCCATTTCATTAACGGCTGAATCTGCCTCCAATACTTTTTTGGGGCATGCATCTATACATAAATAACAAGCTTTACATTTATCTCTGTTTAGAACTATTCTTCCCATAAGAATTTATCCGTTCTTTTTTTATCTTATACTATGTTACCACTGATATATTATTTTTGATACTACTAATTTGTTTAATATTAATAAATTATACGGATAATAGAAAAATTATAAATAAATTTATTAAGATAAATTAAATCAAACTTAATCTTTATGCACCTTACAAGCAAATTTTGCAGTCAGTATAAAGTTCTTTAATTTGTCCATAAATATTCTTTATGTTATGATTAAATGTAAAGGGGAGATTAAGAGGCAGTGCCAAGAAAAAAGTGTATCGAAATTGTTTTGGATGTCGAAACTACAGGTTTAGACCATACTAAAGAAAAAATGGTTGAATTTGCCGCTATAAGGTTAGAAAACGGCAAAATGAAAGACAGATTTGAAACTTTAATTAATCCCGAACAACACATAAGGAAATCAAGTATTGCAGTTCACGGGATTACGGAAGATGATGTTAAGGACGCACCGACAGAAAAAGAAGTCATGCCTTTAATCCTTGATTTTATAGGTGATTATCCTATTGTTGCACATAACGTTATTTTTGATTACTCGTTTATAAATGAAGCAAGTATAAGACAAACAGGAAAACCCATCACTAATCCGAGGATTGATTCTCAGATGATGTTTAAAGAAATTTATCCCGATTTGGAATCTTGCGGATTAGAAAGTTTAATGAATAAATTTAACGTTGAATTTTCAACACGTCATAGAGCAATGGCAGATACTGAAGGACTTGCAAAAGCCTATCCCGAATTAAAAAAACTTTATGAAAAAAAATACGCTTGGCAAATACAACAAATTCAAAATATAGATTACCTTTTTGAAAGATACCTTAGAATCCAACAGGCGGTTCAAACTATGCAGTCAGAAATGCAGGATTTAAAATCTATTTTCCGTCTTTACTTTGAAAAAGGCGGAACTCCGATTCAATCACCTACGGGCGAAGTTCTTTCATATCAATCAAAACAAGCGTATGCCTATGATTTTATGGAAATAAAAGATGTATTGGATGAAATCGGCGCTCTGCCAAAAGCAATAAAGCTTAATAATAATTTTATTGACAGATTAATTGCCTCGGGAAGCATTAGTAAAGAAGTTAAAGAAAAACTCTCACTTGCAAGACAGCAGCTTTCCGAAACAAGAAACATACATATAGCTAAATATAACTCTGACAGATTTAACCAGTTAAAAGAGCATGTCTAATTAATTATCACCTGTTGCGATTTTCTTACCCCAATTTGAGTATTGAAGTGCCAGCCCTGACAAATCGCAGTCTCCGCCTACTTGTTTAATACTTGAAATATCGCTAACTGATGATAAAGAAAGATCAAGATCACCGCCGACAGTTTCCAGTTTCGGAATATCCCGTAACAAAGATTTTCTGAAAATCATATTTCCGTCTACTTGCCTCAAATTCGGCAAGCTTTGTATTTGTGCTTTACGTCCGTATATACTGCCTGCATGCTCAAGTGCATCCAGTTTTGCCGGTGAATCTTCAATATTCAGAGTTCCTCCTATTTTTTTTAACTTTGGAAATTCATATTCATATTGGCAAAAATCAAGGAGAGCATTACCTCCTATTTCTTCCAAATTAGAATAATCATATTGGTTACGTGTAAATATACCACAATACCTATAGGGATATTTAAGATATGCATCTCCTTTAACAATTTTTATATTCCCTAAGATTTGATTTACGTCATCTAAACTTCCTGCATTCCAATCTTTTGTTGAATTTAATCCGGTTAATTTTGAAACAATAAATTTTCCGTCCTTATCTACTTCGCATTCAATCCCGTTTTCATTAAGAATTTTTATCATTTCTTTTTGAGATAAACCTTTTTTAGCTGAAAAACTTATACTGTCAGATTGAACAGGTTTATTTAAAATTTTTACATTATTATTAACCGAAATTGGTTTTAATGTTTGTGATATTGACGATATCCTCATATTTTTCTCCTTAGACCGGCTGTTTATTATTTTTAAAAATCCTAAATATTTTTTTTGATACTAAGATTAAAAATTATTAAGAAAGACAAAGAGAAAATAACAAGTGGCAAATTAGCATGGTTATGTTAAAATTTTGTATATCGGAGGAAGAAACATGATAAGTAAAGAAGATGTAAGACACGTAGCAAAACTTGCAAGACTTGAATTAACCGAAGAAGAAACAGAAAAATATTCAAAACAACTTGGTGAAATATTAAAATACGTAGAACAAATGAATGAAATAGATACAACAGATGTAGAACCCATGCCTCATGCAATACCCGTATACAATGTAATGAGGGAGGATGTTGTAAAATATGAACAAACTAAAGAAGAAATGATGGCAAATGCACCGTTTGAAGAGGACGGTTTTTTCAGAGTACCGAAAATTGTATAAATTATTGACAAAAGAATAGAGGGATTATGAGTACTAAATATATATTTGTAACAGGCGGAGTTGTATCATCATTAGGCAAAGGTATAGTTGCAGCTTCTTTAGGCAGACTGTTAAAAGCAAGAGGATTTAGTGTAGTTATACAAAAATTTGACCCCTACATTAATGTTGACCCCGGAACAATGAGCCCGTTTCAACACGGAGAAGTATTTGTAACAGATGACGGTGCTGAAACAGATTTGGATTTAGGACACTATGAAAGATTTACAGATACAAATTTAGGTCATATTAATAACGTAACATCAGGAAGCATCTATCAAACCGTTATAAATAAAGAAAGAAGAGGAGATTACCTCGGAGCTACCGTTCAGACTATACCTCATATTACAAATGAAATAAAATCAAGAATAAAAAAAGCAACATCACAATTTAAACCAGATTTCATAATTGCAGAAATAGGCGGAACAATAGGTGATATAGAAAGCTTGCCTTTTATTGAATCAATAAGACAATTCAGGTCGGAAATAGGCTTCGGCAACAGTTTATCAATACATGTAACACTACTTCCTTATTTACCTACATCAGGTGAGTTAAAAACAAAACCATCGCAGCACAGTGTTACCAATTTAAGAAGTTACGGTATACAACCTGAAATCTTGGTATGCAGAACATCAAAACCCATACCTAAGAAAGAAAAAGAAAAATTAGCATTATTCTGCTCAGTGCCAAAAGATGCGGTTATAGAATGCCGAGATATGAAAAGTATATATGAAGTACCCTTGGCGCTTGAAGAACAAAATCTTGCAAGAGTTGTATTGCAAAGACTTTTTATGCAGGATGTCCCGCCTAACCTCGAATCTTGGAAAAATCTTGTCTATAAAATAAAAAATCCCAAAAAAACATTTAAAGTTGCAATAGCCGGAAAATATACAAAATTATCAGATGCTTATATTTCAGTAGTTGAATCTTTAAAGCATGCCGGATACCAAAACGATGCACAAATAGATATTAAATGGATAAATTCCGAAGATTGCATAGACTATGAAAAAGCAAAAGAAGCATTAAGCGATACGGATGCATTAGTTGTTCCGGGAGGATTCGGAATAAGAGGGATTGAAGGAAAATTAAATGTAATAAGGTATGCAAGAGAAAATAATCTACCGTTTTTAGGATTATGTCTTGGAATGCAATGTGCAGTTATAGAATATGCAAGAAATGTTGCAGGAATGAAAGATGCCAATTCAATGGAATTTAATGAAAATACTCCATATCCCGTTATAGACCTAATGTTAGAGCAAAAGAACATAGAAGGATATGGTGGCACGATGAGATTAGGTAAATTTGAGTGCCGAATCCAACCGAATACAAAAGCTTATGAAGCATACGGAACAAACATTGTATTTGAACGCCACAGACACAGATACGAAGTAAATAATGAATACAGAAAACAAATTTCGGATAAAGGGATGGTATTTTCGGGATTATCACCTGACGGAATGTTATGCGAAATAGTTGAATTACCTGAAAACGATTGGTTCGTTGCATGCCAGTTCCATCCGGAATTTAAGTCACGCCCTGAAAATCCGCACCCTCTTTTTGCCGGATTAATTAACACCGTTAATAAAAGATATGAATCTAAAATGCTTTCAGGTGTTTAATTTTTCATAAAACTTCATATTATAAAAATTGAGTAAAATTTTATTATTTTGTTAAAAAAAATATATTTTACTCAATTTTTTTTAAATATTTATTAAAAAAATACCTAAAAAATCAAAAAAATTATTAAAAAATTTATTTTTTTTAAAAAAATATAAAAAAATTCGGCACAAAATAAAGTGTATAAAATACAACTATGATTTTAATTTTTTTCATGTTTGATATACAATGTTAAAGCTAAGTAAATAAAAAGGAATAAAAAGGTGGGCTTAAGTTTTCAGGAATTAATATTAAATTTATCAAAATTTTGGTCTGATTACGGATGCATAATCCAACAGCCGTATGACATAGAAAAAGGTGCAAGCACAATGAATCCCGCAACATTTTTGCGTTCATTAGGGCCTGAGCCATGGAATACAGCAATGGTTGAGCCTTGCAGAAGACCTACAGATGCAAGATACGGCGAAAATCCCAACAGATTGGGACATTATTTTCAATACCAAGTTATATTAAAGCCCTCGCCTGAAAATTCTCAAGAATTATATTTAAAAAGTTTAGAAGCAATGGGGATTGATTTATCAAAACATGATGTAAGATTTGTGGAAGATAACTGGGAATCTCCGACACTTGGTGCGGCAGGTGTAGGCTGGGAAGTTTGGCTTGACGGTATGGAAATAACTCAGTTTACATATTTTCAACAAGTGGGCGGACTTGAAATTAAGCCTGTTGCTTTGGAAATTACTTACGGACTAGAACGTATAGCAATGTATCTTCAAAACGTTGATTCGGTTTTTGATGTTATGTGGAATAAAGAATTAAAATACGGGGAAATATATCTCCAAAATGAAATAGAACAATCAAAATACAATTTTGAATATTCAAATGCGGAAAGATTATTTAAAATGTTTGATTTATTTCAGGCAGAAGTTGAATCTTGCATTGATGCAAAAATTGTACTTCCGGCATATGATTACGTATTAAAATGTTCTCATACATTCAATTTATTGGATGCAAGAGGAGTAATAAGCCGAGATGAAAGAATAAATTATATAAACAGAGTCAGGAAAATGGCGGCAATGGTAGCAGCATTATATGTTGAGCAAAGAAAAGAACTCGGATTTCCGCTGCTGAAAAAACAAAAAGCACTTGCATAAAAAAGTATAGAAAAGGAAAAATAAATGCAATCACCCATAAAATGCGCAATTACGAATTTTATATCTAATTTATTGAGGAAAAAAAATCCCGATGAGTTTTTGGAACAATCGGCACAAGGCGGTTTAAAAAAGACCTTAAATGCGTTTGATTTAATAATACTTGGAATCAGCGCAATCATTGGTGCGGGAATTTTTGTTATGATAGGTTCCGCAGTAATCGGAACAACGGAAAGAGTCGGAGCAGGGCCTGCACTTGTTTTATCTATTTCATTAGTAGCAATTGCATGTATATTTCCGGCTTTATGTTATGCTGAATTTGCTTCTATGATACCTGTTTCAGGGAGTGCCTATATCTATACATTTGCTACAATGGGTGAATTTGCTGCTTGGATGATGGGCTGGGTTTTAATGCTTGAATATGCAATAGGAACAATCGCAGTAGCGGCAAGCTGGACAGGTTATTTAATAAAATTATTTGAAGGATTCCCAGCTCTGCCGGAATTTCTCAGAAATCCTCCCGTTTGGATGATTAATGACTATCAAACAGCTTTAGCATCGGGCGGACATATTCCTCATATATTGGGTATCCCGATTTGTTTTAATCTGCCCGCTATGTTCGTTATCGGTATTATTTGTTTGGTTCTTCTTAAAGGAATACAAGAATCAGCTAACTTCGCCAAAATAATGGTGTTTGTTAAAGTTACCGTAATTGCTTTATTTATAATAGTAGGAGCTTTTTATGTCAGACCTGAAAACTGGGTGCCGTTTGCTCCATCCGGAATAAAGGGAATATTGATGGGAGCATTTGCTATTTTCTACGCTTATATAGGATTTGATGCAATTTCTACGGCTGCGGAAGAAACAAAAAATCCCCAAAAAAATCTTCCAATCGGATTAATAGGCTCATTAATAATATGTTCCGTAATATACTGTTTGGTAACAATTGTATTAACAGGTATGATGCCGATGAGTGCAATCGACTTAAAAGCACCGATTGCACATGCTATGAGTTTTGTAGGTCAGGATTGGTTTGCAGGTGCTATTGCCATAGGCGCTCTTGCCGGTTTAACCTCTGTTCTGCTTGTTCTTCAATTCGGAACAACAAGAATTTTATACGCTATGGCAAGAGATGGTTTCTTACCTTCTATTATGAAAAAAGTTCATCCTAAATATAACACTCCTTGGATTATAACTATACTTTCAACCGTATTAATGCTTATCGGTTCTTTATTTATAAACATGCAAGTGGCTGCGGAATTGGCTATTTTTGGTACTTTCTCTTCATTTATTATTGTTTGTATAGGTATTTTAATATTAAGGAAAACAGAACCAAACAGACCCAGACCCTTTAAAGTTCCTTTATGTCCTTGGTTTCCCATTATAGGAATCGTATTCTGCTCGGGACTTATGATTGTTGCGTTAAGAGAAGTTCAAACAGCTTCAAAATTATTTCCGCTTTGGCTTGTAATAGGTATAGTGATTTACTTCGCATACGGATACAAATCTAACAGAAAACAAGTTGCTATTCAATTAAAGCGCTTAGAAGAATCTGATTCCAATAATCAACAACAAACAACCGTTTAAATTAACAAATACATCCTTATTTCATTATTGTTTAGGGTTCGTGATAGTCAAAAATTACGTGATTCAATGCATTGTTCCTTGAATACGGATTAAATAAAAATATCTTTTTAGATGAAGCTTTTCCGTCAAAATCATTAATATTGGTATCTTCGTAATATGCTTTTAAAGAGTGATTTTCAAAATCATACTCTTTTGTACTTTGAGTTATATCTTTTCTGAATTTTTTAAAACCTTCTATATATTTTGTTAATCTTTGTTCATCAAATAAACGAACAACATCCGCACTTTCAGTATTATATGAATTTAATTTATACCAGCCGTAATAAGTTTTTTTTGAATCATCAGAAAATACAACTTTTCTTCTTGCAGTAATTACGGGTTTTGCTTCATAAGTTTCATATTTATTCAATGAATCAAGTGCATTTTTATCCATTTTATAATCCTGATAAATTTCTTTTAAAGAATAATTTTCATACTTATATAAAGTTGAATATCTTAATTCATTCTCGCTGTTATCATAATCTTCACCCGCTTCTGTTAATGCAATACCATCATATTTATATATCTTAGAAGCTTTATTACCATCTTCTCTTGCCTTAATCTTTATGGTTTTTATATCATTAGTATTTTCATCAAATTCTACTAAACCTAAATTTCCTTCAGATACGTATACTTCTATACCCGTTAAATGTATTAAGCCATTTTTTCTCTCAAAATAAGTTCTTTCACTAAGTTCACCTTTAGCATCGTATTCTTCTACAAATGTTCGCCCGTCTTTTTCCTGTATTGCTAAAGGATTCCTCGTTATTTTTTGCATAGCTTTATACACGCTTATATCAGCCGCATGCCGTACTAAATACCCTTCTGTCGACAATTTCTGACCGTTTTTTGCTAAATTATCATTTATTATTTTTTCCGGAATATTTGTATCCAGAATGAACTTCCCATCGTCAAGTATTTTATTTGCTTCAGCGAGAACACTTACATTAGCTTTATTTTCAACTTGTGATTCGGTAAATTTATCATAAGGTAAAGATGAACTAACCGGTGAATTACCTTTTCTCCCTTTTAAAGAAACAGTCTGCATATGATTGTAATTATTAATACAGGAAACTTTCATTTAAAACCTCCGCTTTTTTATAAATTTATAAAATTTCTTTGTTAATAAAACTGCTAAAAATTTTTTTTGCTTTATGAAAATTTAAGATATTATAGTTTTCTGTATTCGACCTTTTTTGAATATACATCTTTATATACGAATAAATATTAATTTTTTTAAACATAAATTGACGGGTGAGTAATCTGACCCAATAAGATTTTAATAGTTTATTAATTGTGATGTTGGGTTTTACCCCAGCCTGCAAACTTAAGTTTTACAAAGTACTGCACAGCTGCATAGTGAGCAGGCTGAATCTGTGTGTTAATGCAGGTATTTTGACTAATTCTTATTTTTGTTAATTAATCCAATATCCCTAATGCCTGCGCATTTTTGTAACTATCTTTATCTAAATATACGGGAATTCTTTTAAATCCTAAATCTTTAAGTCCATAATATGCATTATAATTAATATCTCGTTGTTCCTGCCAAATACTTATTGAATTTGGATTTAATTTGTCTTTCCCAAATCTTTCAATATATTTTTTTAAACTTTCCGGTGTTGAATCATTATCTAAATATCTGATTAATAATGTTTGAGGAGTAATTTCATCTCCGCTTCTTAAAATAAAATCTGTTTGTTCTTTAAAATAATTATCATAGTCATACTTGCAGTGTTCAAAATTAGTGTCTTGATTCTTAACTAACTCTTCTAACTTTTGTATGTTAACATCTGCTAAAAAATACCCTTTTGGAGCCAGTTTAATTCTATGGCGTATAGCATTTGGTTTCAATATATTTTTTGTCGAAATTTTTTCAAACTTAATACCAAGATTAGCTAAAATTGTTTCAATCCCCGTATCTTCAGCATCAAGTGCTGTTATTGTATTTTTACTTACTGCAAAATCATTAATCGAAGGAATATATTGAGAATAATCATTTGTCTTGTATGGATTAAAAGGAGTTGGTGCCAGACTCGGTTCAATGAGTGATTCATTATATTGAATATTATTTTTGTCTAAATATTTTGTCAATTGAGAAAAACCATATCTGCCATTTTCCGCATCTTGTTTTGTAATATATGCTCTATATGTACTACCAAATGAAACAGAATTTATCATTATATTTCTTCCCTTCTTTTGCCTATAATATATTCCTACAATGCTTCTAATAAAATTGCTAAAAAATTATTATAATTACAAAATATTTAACAAAAATATATTATTAAATTTGTTGATTTTGTTTTATAAAACTTGAAGTCTGATTATTTTGAACAATTAGTATGATGTTGCAATGACAAGATTTGCACGACAAACAAGGCGAAGTCTTGAGCCGTAGTTTGACGGGTCGGGTAAGTAGATTTTTCAGGGCGCAAACTGTAAATAAACTCTCAGTTTGATTTCTTTTAACAGACAATATGATTATTTTGAAAAAACAATTAATTTTATTATATAAATCATCTGTATTTACTAAAATTAATCAAGGAGATAAAAAAGGTGCTGCAGATGCTATGTTAAAATATTGTAAAGAAACTCAAACAAAGAATATTAATGGGAAACCAGTTAAACAAAAGATCTTTCGTCAAGGTTTATACAATAGAAGAGTAAGAGAAAGAAACTTATTTCTTACTCCTGATGAAGAATAAAGTTAAAACTTTATTCTTCATATATATAGCAACCTAGTCTACCATTTGTTTTATAGTCGGTAGGATCACATCCTTCTTTTGGGACTGCACCGTCTGCTTTGAAAAATATTTCAAATTCTGTTGTTGTATATGCATTATTACCATTTAATGGTTTACCTGAATCAGTAAATATAACCTTATTTTTATAAGCGACATCTCCTTTATTATTAATATATATTTTATCCCAATGATTTGGGTCTTTATCATACAATAATTCAGAGACTTTCATAATTTCATGTTTTTTGTATCCAAATATTTTAATATTTTGATGATAAAAAATAGTAACGAAAGTAATAAATAATATGACTATTAATAAAATAATAAACTTTTTCATAACAATAATTATAATAATTTATATGCACAAAAACAATAGTTCAATATATAGGTTTGGTTAGTAAAGTGTAATTTAACAACAATAAAAAAGTAATTTATTTCTTACACCGGATGAGGAATAAAAGTTTTAATTTTAATCTTCATAAATATAACAACCTAAAATACCATTAGTAACGGTATCACTTTCATCACAATTTTCTTTAGGAATAGCCCCATCAGCTATTACCAATATTTTTAATAAGAAAACAGAGTCAACAGCAGTTTTATCATTAATTGGTTTTTTATCTTCCGTAATAATAACTTTATTATTATAAATAACATCACCTTTAGAATTTATACTTAGGTGTTTCCAATTTTCGGGAGCTTCTTGTGAATAAAGAAATTCATCTAAAGTTATTGTTTCATATTTTTTATATCCGCATATTTCATTATTACGTTTATAAAAAAATATACTTAAAAATATTAAAAATATTGAGAATATGACTATTAATAAAATAACAAACTTTTTCATAACAATAATTATAATAATTTATATGCACAAAAACAATAGTTCAATATATAGGTTTGGTTAGCAAAGCGTAATTTAACAACAATAAAAAAGTAATTTATTTCTTACCCCGGACGGAGAATAAAATCACTTTATATCTTTTTCATATTTGCATAAAGTATTATAAGCTGCTAATCTTTAATATAAAGTATCAAAAAATTTTGAGTCCGTTTTGGGGTAGTAAAAGTCCGTTTTTGACCCATTTCAAAATGTGGAAATCATCTTATTCCCGACCACAGAAATTGGCATTGTATTTGTAACAGAGGCAAACAGGCGACATAAAATTTTCGACTCAAAACGGACTTTAAAATACATCGTTCGCTATTTCGGTGTTACTTTGGCATTCCGCTTCGCTTCAGCCTGCGCAAAATCCTTAAAATCGGGATGACAAGATTCGAACTTGCGACCCCTGCGACCCGAACACAGTGCGCTACCAAGCTGCGCTACATCCCGATATAATATTTAGTTTTTATTTTTTAGGCTTGGAGCACACTACGTGCTACCTCTCCTCAAAAGATACACTGTATCTTGTTCATTACGGTATAATCTGACTTAAATTATAAGCAGGTCAACCTATTAAACTTTAACAATAACATTAAATATAGTCAAGTATAAAAAACAATTTATGAAGTATAAATTCTAAGCTATTGCAACCTTAACAGGAAACTTATCCACATAAAGTTTATAAATAGCTTCAGCATCAAGGTCTTTGAAGGCTATTATTTCTTTTGACACAATTTTTTGAGCAAGAAGAGCCGCAATCCCGCCTGTAACGGTAAAATATTTTTTATTATTGTTTTTTATATATTGCTCCGTATCAGAACTTCTTTCCCCTTTTCCGATAGCGGCAATAATTCCTTGTTCATATAGTTCTACTGCATATTTATCCATTCTTGATGCTGTTGTAGGCCCTATTGAACCTATCATGCCGTTTGATTTATCAGGACAAGGTCCGGCATAGAAAATTGTTTTATTTTTTAAGTCAATGGGCAGCGGTTTATTATTTTTTATCAACTCAATCAACCGTTTGTGAGCCATATCTCTTGCGACATACAATTCTCCCGTGAGTAATATTTCTTCACCCTGTTTTAGTTGTTCAATTGCAGTTATATCTTGAAGATTAATTTCTTTTTTATTGATTTGTTCAGAGCCAAAGTCAATAAAATTCGGTATTTTATGGAAGTATTTTGTTTCATTTTCAGAAACCAAGCAGGAAGATATTCTGTCAGAATGGCAATTTACGGTTATACCAACAGGCATGGAAGCAATATGAGTTGCAGATGTTAATAATTTAACATCTAAAACATAATAACCCGAATAATTTTGCGGAGCATTCAAATTAATGTAATTAATTATTTTAGAAGCAAGGTTTTTTTCTTCTTCAGAAAAATTTGTTTGAAAAAATGCTTCTTTTGAGAGCAAAATAGCTTTTTCCGCCGTACCGCCGATACCGATACCTATAAACATAGGCGGACATGCACTTTCACCTGCGCTTAGAATCAGTTCAGATATTTCTTTAATAATTTCATCCTCTGATGAGGTTGGCAGCAGCATTTTAAATTTAGATTTATTTTCCGAACCTCCGCCTTTAATCATTACATTTATTTTAATTTTGCCGCCCTTCACGTACTTAGTATAAATAACGGCAGGAGTATTTGTTTTGGTATTTTTTCTGTTAAAAACAGCATTATTAACTATTGATTTTCTAAAGTAGTTTTCAAAATAACATTTATTAACTGCGTTGTTTATCTCATCATATAGAAAATCACCATCAAAAACAACATTTTGACCTATTTCAAGAAAAATTATTACTTGCCCCGTATCCTGACACAAAGGCAATTTTTTATCGTAAGCTATTTTCGCATTCTGAAGTATGGATTTTAATACTTCCGATTGTGAATTTGAACATGTATCAACTTTATTTTCTTGTTGATTAATACTTTTATAGGCATCAAGAATTTTTAAATACACATCTTCATTCAGGCAAGTATTTGATTTTAAACAAAGATTATAAATTGCTTCCGCCACTTTTTGCGTAGAAATAGTACTCATAATAAAATGATATAATTTTACACGAATAATGTAAAGCATGTATAATTAAGAAGAAAGGTGAATATATGCCGCATTTTTTGATTAATTCACGTGATATAAAGAACAATAAAATAATAATAAATGATAAAGATTTATATAAACATATTATTCGTGTAATGCGGATGAGAAAAGGGGAAGCATTATTATTAATTGATGAAAACGAGATTCAATATGAAACAATAATAGAAAATACGGAAGAATCCTCGATTGTATGTACAATAGAAAAACAATATAAATCCACCAGAAAATTAGAAACTGAAATATATCTGGCACAAAGTGTTTTAAATTCGGACAATCAAATAAGTATAATAAAGAAAGCGACAGAAATAGGAGCAAAAGGAATAATTCCGCTATATACTGATAATTGTGCCGTAAAAGAATCAATAATAAGAAGTAAAACTGACAAATGGCAAAAGGTTGCAAATGAATCGGTAAAGCAATGTGAACGAGCAGATATACCAAAAGTATACGAAATGACATATATAAAAGAAGTGGTAAAAGATTTTGAACAAATATATGTTTTTGCGGAAAAGTATGCAGAGTGTGATTTTATAGATTATATAAAAGAAAATAAACTTGATAAGAAGAAAAAGATATTAATAATAATAGGCCCCGAAGGCGGGTTTTCAGAAAAAGAATTTGAATTTTTCAAAGCAAAAAATATTCCGTTAATAACACTGGGAAATTTAATATACAGAGCTGATACGGCAGCAGCTGCAGCAATGATATCAGTAATACTCGGGGTAAAACATGGATAAGTATATTGAAGAAATTGAAAGAGATGAAATAATAAAAAAAATACGTCCGTTTATTAAAGATAAACAAGCCTATCTGGTCGGCGGATTTATACGTGATATTTTAACGGGAAAACATTCTCCGGACAGAGATATAATAGTAATTTCCGAAAATATTGAGAACTTTTCCGAATATCTGGCAGATTCACTTAACGGACATTTTATAGAACTTGATAAAATCAATAAAATATACAGAATTGTATTGGAAGATAAAATTAATTATATAGATATAACAAAACCGATAGAAAACAATATTGAAAAAGATATAAAAAGAAGGGATTTAACAATCAATGCAATCGCTTATGATTTAAATCAAAAAAAGATTATTGATTTAACCGGCGGTATTAAAGATTTAAAAAACAAAATAATTAAAGGAATATCCGAAAAAAATTTTGAAGAAGATGCACTAAGGTTATTAAGAATATACCGATTTCATGCCGTAACGGGATTTGATATTGATGAAAAATTAATTCAAATAACAAAAAAACTGTATAAAAAAATAAATGAACCGGCAAAAGAGCGGATAACAACAGAGTTATTAAAAATGTTTGAAGGCAAATACTGTAATTCGGCATTATTAAAACTGGAAGAAACAAATATGCTGGAAGAAATATTCCCGATATATAAAGAAGTAAAAAAAATACCCTCCAATTCCCACCATCATTTAGATTTACTTCATCATTTAATAGAAACCGTAAATCAAATAGAAATCATATATGAAAATTCAACAAAAGAAGTAAAGGAATATTTAGAAGCAACAAATTACGGCTCGGTAAAAAAACTGTCCTTTTTAAAGCTGGCAGGATTTTTACATGATATAGGCAAACCCTCATGCTGGACAATCGAAGAAGAAAGCGGGCGTCACAGATTCATAAAACACGATGAAATAGGTTCAAAACTGGTTGTCCCGATTCTAAAAGACTTAAAATTTTCAAAAAAACAAATAGAATATATAAAAAAATTAATAAAATACCATATATATCCGTCAAGTATGATAAGTGCACCGGATGTTTCCGAGAAAGCCATATTAAAATTTTACAGGAAAATGGATGAAAGTGTCATTGATGTAATAATATTGGCAATGGCTGACAGACTTTCGGCAAGAGGTGAAAAAGTTACACAAAAAATGGTTGATGATAATATTAATAATTTAACAAATTTATTAAATAATTATCTTAAAATAAAGGAAAATATAACTCCGTTGGAAAAACTCATAGACGGAAAAGAGATAATGGAAATATTAAATATAAAACAAGGTCCCGAGCTTGGAGTAATAATAAATTCAATAAAAGAAGCACAATCAGACGGTGAAATTATTACAAAAGATGATGCAATTCAATATATAAAAGAAAAATTTAAAAAATAATTAGAAATTATGATATTTTTTTATAAATGTAAAATATTTTTATAAATTGAAAAAAAGTATTATACTGATAATGGTTAAGTATATAAAAACCAAAGTTTATGATAGAATATCATAAGGTTGGTTTTAAAATATTTGGGAGAAGATAATAAAATGAGTGAATATACAATTGATTCAATATTAAAAAAAGCTCATGAAATAGGTGCATCAGACCTGCATTTTATGGTGGGAGAGGTTCCTGCATTTCGTATAGACGGAAAAATATTAAAATCAAAACTTCCGCCCGTAACAGAAGATGATATGATGAAGGCAATTGAAAAAATAGTACCTATAACGCTTAGAGATAGAATTTTTACATATTATGATTCTGATTTTCCATATGAATTAAAAGGTGTATCACGTTTCAGGGTAAATCTGGCAATGTCATTCGGATACCATTCAATGACAGTAAGACTTGTACCATATGAAATTCCAAGTTTCGAGCAGGTTAACCTTCCGCAATGCATTGAGAATTTTACCGAATTTGATAACGGAATAGTACTTGTAACAGGAGTTGCCGGTTCCGGTAAATCGACAACCATTGCAACTTTAATTGAAAGTATTAATAAAACAAAAAATAAACACATAGTAACAATTGAAGACCCTATAGAATACGTTTACAAGAGTCAGAAAAGTATATTTACACAAAGACAAATAGGAGTAGATACCACAAACTATATAGACGGTTTAAAATTTGCTTTAAGACAAGACCCTGATGTTATATTAATCGGGGAAATAAGAGATATGGAAACAGTAAGAAGTGCGCTGCATGCAGCAGAAACAGGACACTTAGTTTTTGCAACATTACACACTTTTAATGCTATTCAAACAATAAACCGTATATTAAGTTTCTTCCCGCCAAGCGAAAGAGAAGTTATAAGAAGCCAGTTTGCAGAAGTATTCAGAGGCTCAATTTCTCAAAAATTACTTCCTAAAGCAAACGGCAAAGGCAGGATTCCTACACTTGAAATTCTATTCACAACCCCGACAATAAAAGATTTCATTTTAAAAGATGAACTTGAAGAAATATATAAACTTGTTCAAAAAGGCTCTTACGAAGATATGATTACCTTTAATATGTCGCTGCATAAACTCTATAAAGAAGGATTAATAACAAAAGAAGTTGCAATTGAACACAGTGATAATAAAAATGAGCTTTTACAATATATGAGAGGTGTATACTCCGGAAGCGAGAAAATGGACTTCTGATTTATAAAATGAAAGAACAATTTACAACAAATGCCATAAATCTTAAATCATACAGTATCAGTGAAGCTGATAAAATTATTTTAATGTATTCACAAGACAAAGGATTAATAAGAGGAGTGGCAAAAGGAATAAAAAAAACAAAAAGCAAACTGGGCGGCAGAATGGAGCTTTTAGTTGCAAATAAAATGATGCTTGTTAAAGGCAGGAATCTTGATACTATTTGCCAGGCTGAAGCTTTAAACACGTTTTTTAATCTCAGAAGCGATATGAATAAACTGTTTTATGCTATGTATTGTTCCGAAATAATAAGCAATTTCGGAATAGAAAACGACCCTAACAGTAAAGAAATTTATAACTTGTTTTATACGTTTTTAGACAAATTATCACAGTCAAAAACAAAAGAAGAAATTATGCTCTGCGTTTTAAGATTCCAATTAAAAATTATGGAAATAACAGGATATTCAATAGAATTACAAGACTGCGTCAAATGTTTAAAAACACCAAATGAAGAAGAAATATATTTCTCAACCGAACAAGGCGGAATATTATGTAAAGAATGCGCACGAGAAGTATATAAAAAAATAAAAATCCCTCATAAAATAAAAGAATTTTTATTCGTTCTTTTAAAAGAAGATTTTTACGCACATACAAAGTACGATGAATCAGCAACTGAAAAAATCTGCCAAGTATGTATAGATTTATTGAAAAAATATATTGAATACTATTCGCCAAAACCGTTTAAAACAGCTCAAATACTGGAAAGTATAAGGTAAAAAATGCAAATTGAAAAATATATAGAACACACACTATTAAAACCTGATGCATCAAAAGAAGAAATAATTAAACTCTGTGAAGAAGCCAAAAAATACGGATTTCAAGGAGTTTGCATTAACAGTTCAAATATAAAATCAGCAAAAGAATATTTAAAAAATACTGACATAAAAATAGTAACGGTCGTAGGATTTCCTTTGGGAGCTTGCATGAGTGAAGTAAAAGCTTTTGAAGCAAAAAAATCAATTGAAGCCGGTGCGGATGAAATTGATATGGTTATAAATATTCAATCAATTAAAGATAAAAATTATGAATACACTTTACAAGACATTAAAACCGTAAAAGCCGCATGCCCCCTCAACCCTTTAAAAGTTATTATAGAAACCGATTTATTAACAAAAGAAGAAATAGTAAAAGCCTGTGAAATAATCATAAAATCAGGAGCACAATACGCTAAAACCTCAACCGGATTTGTCAAAAACGGCGTAGGTGCTAAAGTTGAAGATATAAAATTAATGTATGAAACATTAAAAAATTCTAATGTAAAAATTAAAGCATCAGGAGGTATAAAAGAACGAGAAAAAGCTCTTGAACTTATTCAGGCGGGAGCATCAAGGCTAGGAACTTCTTCGGGCGTTAAACTTACAGAAAATTGCTGATTTCTATATTAGATAATTTTTCTTTGTGAGGAACATCTAATTTTGCAAGATTTTCTAACCTGTTTACATAATTTTTTAACTTATTATTTTTTATATTCCGTTTCATTGCGAAATATACAATAATAACTCCCAAAACAACATACGTCAGTTCAGAAATAGACCTTTTAATTTTTTTGGTCGCAACCTCATCAGGTTTTAATTTTTTATTTGAAGTATCTTTTTCTCCGACAGGTATAGTCTGAGATTTAAAATTTCGAGGATAATTTATTGAAGGATTAAATGCAACTTTCATAATAATTACCTAATTCAATTTTTGATTATAAACTTCAATAGCGTTTTCTTCAATATCGGGAGTATCAATTTCAAATAAATGTACTCTGCCTGCACCTAAATCTACATTTAATTTACCGTCCTCAGCCTGCAGAGTTGAATCATCTCCATATGATTTAAAGAGATTTTTTAACTGCTGAGATTCCTTTAAGCCGGGGATTTCGATACTTCCGGATTGTCTTGAAGTAACATCTCTGTTTGCCACGGTAAGAAGAGTTTTACCGTTTAAATGACGGGCATATGCAATGATTTTATCATCTTTATTATCGGTTTTTAAAGGAATATAAGAACCTTTAGTTAAAATATCATGATATTTTTCATCATTTCTGATATCAAGAGTATTTTTCATAAAGTCACCAAGCTCAGGATGATTTCCGATTAAAGGTCTTGAGAAATTAAATATATCGGGCTTGCTTTTATGAACGGTACATTCATTAGAATCAGTATCCGTTTGATTATCAACAGTTCCTTCATAATCATACATATAATAATCTCCGGATTGATATCCGTCAAAATAATAAGGATTTGTCATCGGAAGTGTTGCCTGTATCCCAGAAATAAGATTCGTATATAAAACACCGCCATGATTCATTATAGAAATATCATCATGAGTACCGAATGAACCTATTAAAGATTTTCCTCCGTCTAATTCCTGCGACATTTGAAGATTTTCTTTAACATAATCCGATAATTGTTTTGAGGTAGACCAGTCATGGAAATTATGATATTGACCGTAATAAGCATCAAATCCTGCCCTTAGAGCATCTTCAGGTCTGTCATAATTCATATTTAATTGAGGTGAAGCATCCTCATAAGTATAACTTTCTGCCAGCCATGCAAATTCAGGGTCTTTTTGACGTGAATAATTTATTAATATATCCCAAAATTCCGTAGGTTTTGTTCTTGAAACATCACTTCTTATTCCGTCAACACCTAATTCAATACACATATCAACAAAATCTTTATGCATTTGAAGTAATTCAGGATTTAATTCACGTTTAGTTTCATCTTTCCAAGGGCTAAACATTCTGATATCATTCCACCCGCCCGGAGTTCTTGGTGTTCCGTCTTTTTCAAAAGCCATTAACTCGGGTCTTTCTTTAAATAAATCATATGAAGCACAACTCGGTAAATCAAGCATTACGCTTATTCCTCTTTTGTGGCATTCATCTATAAAAGATTTAAATTCTTCTTTTACCGTTCTCGGATCATTTTTATCATCTAATGCAGGGTCAATTTCTAAGAAATTTTTAGGTGCATAAACAGAACCCGCAGTCCCCATTGCATTTTCTTTTCCGGGCGGATTTATCGGCAATACATGTAAAGTATTTATCCCTAAATTCTTAAATTCATCTAATCTTTTAACGGCGTTATTAAAATTACCCCTTATATCGCCTTCTCTTAAAAGCTGGTTTCCTGTTTTATCTTCAGCGCCTAAATTTCTAATGATTACACCCATAATTTTAGCATCATTATTACGGAATTTTGTTCTTAAATCATTTTTATAATTTTGAGGAGCTTCAATATTATTATTTACCGGATTTACTTGATATGAAGCTATAATCCCTTGATTTCTCATATACTTTTCAAGGATGTTTGTGCCGATAGGCTGATTCTGAACTTGTTGAGATGCTGCGGGAATATTCTGTCCGTTATTCAATTGAACAGGAATATTCACAGGTTGTGTATTTGTAATATTATTAATTAAGTTACTCATTTACTTTACTTTTAGCCTCAACTTCTTTTTCAGTCTTACCTTTACGTCCTAAAAATAAACCTGTTAATAACACAGTTCCAGCAATAACTGCCCCTAAAGCGCCCCACAATTTCAACCATTTCTTTGAATTGTACATTTGTTTTGCCGCATCTTGTATTATTAATTTAGCAGGTTTACCTGCCAGATTATTTCTTTCTGCCGCATTAGCACTGTTTGTAATCCCTGTAACAACTCTTCTCTGAAGTTCAGGAGTAATACTGTTCTGCCAATTTGCAATTTTTTCCATACAAGTTTTCTTATAATTTTTAAAGCCTTCTAATAACTTAGATTCTTTAACTATGTCTGATATCGTATCACCCGCATCCGCATCAAATAAAACGCCTAATACCGTTTTATATTCTGTTTCGGAAAGTTCAAACCCTTTTGTTTTTAATTTTTCAACATAATCTACGGTTGTGGCATTAACCATAACTTTCTTACAATAATCAACCAATTTAGCGGAAATCTTTTTAGCTTCTTCTACGGAAATATCGGAACCTGCATCTTTTGTTTGTTCAACTAATTTCTTTTCAATTTGTTTTAATAATGTGCCGTCTTGAGCTCGTTTATATACATCAATAGTCTGCATTATTCTGTAGAATGATGATGATGCACCTAAAGCTCTTTCTTTTGCATTTAACATAACCGTATTTTTTAATGTACCGATATTTTCTTTTACGGGTGCATCTTTTGCTGCTATTATTTTATCTGCTATTTTATGCATACCTTGAGATTTAAAGCCTCTTCTTGCATCTCTGAAAATATTTTCAGAATACTTATCTATTGTTGAAATAAATTCTTCACCTGTATTTGCCTCAAATTCATTAATTATATTGAATAATGAATTTACAAGCTTTTCATATGAACCGTCTTTTACCAAGGAATTTAATTTATTATCTATAACCGACATATTCCCTTGTGATACGGCTCTTAATTCTTTATCCGTTAACTTTAACCCTTTAATAAATGTATTTGTTACTTTATCCCATGTATTTGCAATATAAGTGCCGGATTTATCACCGACTCTCGAGGCAATAAAGTTGTCTAAAAGCTTTTTATTATGTGTTAATTCAGACATTGAATTAAGTAAATTATATAAAGAATTTTTTACTTCTTTAACTTTCGGAATATCAGCCGTCTTTTTAGTATTCTGTAATACATTTGTTATCTCGCTGCTTAATTTCACTTGCTGACGTTTATTGCCGCCTGCAACAGAAGTTAATATTTCTGAAATACCTTTATATGATTTTGCAGATATGGCTTTATCAAGATTTTTAGCCTGCTCTTCAGTTAAATTGGCAAATACATCTTCGGAAACAATTCCTTTCAATGCTTTCTTAACCATATCAAGATTTAAAGTTTCCTTAATTATCATATTTTCTTTAATTTCAGCTTCAATTGCATCCTGAACTGATGCAGAATTGACATTCGGGAACATATTAGATATCTTTTTAATCATTTTTTCATCTAATGGTTCCTCTAAATTATTATTAATAAATTTCTCAAATGACTTATTAAATAATTTTTCCTTACCTTTTTCAATAATATTTTTATGATTAATGTCTTTACCGTTAGGAATAGTAGATTTTAAATTAACTCTATTTTTCAAAGCTCTTTCGGAAGAACTCATTTCAGCTCTCATTAAACCGTTATTGATAGGTTTTTCAATAGCAGAACACATTAAAGCGCTGAAAATAGGAGCAGCACCTGCCGATAACATCCACAATGTATTACCTTGAACTCCGACTTTCTTTGCTCTCTGTTTTATAAAACTGTTTCTGTCGGGTAAATTTTCAGATACGTTTAATTTTTTACCTATTCTGTCCAAATCCTCCTGAGAATATAAATCGGTTAAATCATATTGAGGATCTTGGAATAACATTTTCTTTCTGCCTTGAGAATCAATATATTTCTGATGAATATCAACTCCCGTTCTGGCCTTTAAAGGAGCCTGAATTAACAACTTGGGCAATAAAGCCATACTCGCAAAGAAAGAACCGAATCCCACAAATTGCATTGTTTTATTCAATTTCAAAGGATTTTTAACACATAAATAAGCGGCAATAGCTAAAGAGCCTAATTTAACTCCGATATCATTAATTCTTCCGAGTTCATGGTCATTGGCTTTTCCTTTTGAAGCTTTGCCAATATTAACTATATCTTGTTTAATATCTTTTGCATATGTTATGGGAGAACCAAAAATCCGAGAAGGAAGTAATTTACCTTTAGGAGCCATTGGGCGTACTTTTCCGTCTGAATCAAAAGTAAATACAGGTGATAGCTGTTGATTAGCAACAGGCTGTTTATTTAAAGCTTGCTCTAAAAGATTAGCCATTCTAGCACACTACCTTTTCTTTACTTTCGTCTATTAAAGGAGAAGTTCCGTGAGATTTATTCCCCCTATTATTATTAAAGTTTTTTAATGTCATGAAATTGCCTAATAAAGTCATGCCAACAGCACTGCCCAATAGGATTCTGCCCGCAACATTACTGCTTTTTGAGCCTTTGTTAACAAGTTCTTTTACACTTGTTACAAATCTTGTTCCAAAATCTTTTATAAAATAATCATATTTTGCTACATTTTTAACAGCCTTGTCACTTGCTTGTTTTGCAGCATTTGCAACCTTAATATGATTCCTAAAATTATTTATCCTTATCTTTGGATTAATTACAAAAGATTCCCAAGGCTTTTGTGCTGCTATTGCAACTCCTGTCGCAGCCCATAAATAAGATGATAACGTGGAAAATAACCTTGTTTGTACAACTTTTTCCCTTATTTTATCTTTTGTCTGCTGATCTGAAAATTCAGATTTCTGATACCCCATTTTCTTTGCAACTTTATCAAAATATGCATTTCTTGTATCGCCGTATTCTTCATTATTATAAAGTAAATCATAACGAGGGAAATCAACACTCTCAAATACTTTATGGTACTCATATGAAATTAAATTGTCTTTGTTGCTTTCTTCAGGAAGTTCATCAATCTTCTTCTTATACGGAAGATTAACATCAATTCCATATCTCCATTTAACGGGTTTTTCAATAAATTTTCTGGAAATAACTTTAAATAAGCCGTAAAGAACTACACCTATACCCATCCTTTTACCGAGTTTAGATGAATTGACAGCCCCCGGGGTATCAAAAAATTTACTTGCAAGATTAAATACACCAATCATGGCAGCACTTCCTGCCAAATACGGCACCATGCCCATTGTCAAAAATTCATAGAAATTGGCATTCTTACTTCCTGACATCCCTTTTTTAGGATAAGTTGTAAACGCTTTTGTAAATTTATCAGCCTGTATCTTAACCGCCGTTGTTATAGGATGCTTCTTTGTTTCCGAATATAATACCTTATCTTTCGCATGCTCCTCTTTCTCCTTATCTTGAGATTCTTTGAAGGAAACTCGGCTTGCAAAAGCATTACTTACATTATGTTTTCCTAATATTTCGACCATTACGCCTCACACAGTATATACCTGTAATCATAAGTATCATAAAACAATATTATTGCTATATCATCGACTGAAAAAGATTTTTTTTTACATAACTTTACACATGTAATTTTTATTTCCGTTTTTTTTATTTTTTTCTTGCTAAAAGTAACTTTAAATTATACAATATACTTTGTAGATAACTATTTAGTAATTATTAGCTTAATTCCTATCGCAAATTATTTACAAGCATTAAACCAACTTAAGGAGAACATTAAATGTACGAAGACGAAAAGCTTATTTGCGAAGATTGCGGAAGTGAATTTGTATTCACGGCTGGCGAACAAGAATTTTATGCGGCAAGAGGACTTGTTAACAAACCTAAACGCTGTCCTGAATGCAGAAAAAACAGAAGACAAAAAAACAGAAGAAAATTATATGAAGTAACTTGCTCTAAATGCGGATGCCAAACTAAAGTTCCTTTTAAACCTATTGAAGGAAAAGAAGTTTATTGCAAAGACTGCTATAACGCAATGAAAGAATCTAATGAATAAATAATCATTTTGTTAAATTCATAAAAAAGAAGAGGTGTTTATACACCTCTTTTTAATTTATAGGAAAGTAAATTTCAGTTAATTCTGTATTTTAGTATATTATGCGATTGAAGAAGTTGATGATGTGCTGCATCCTGCTGCTGAGCTTGCTGCTACAGTGCTTGCATAACTTGATGTTGCATTCATCGATGCTAAACGTGATGAATTAAAACCTATATTAAATTGTGCATATGCTAATGTTCCGGTTGTTTCATTATTATAATTTTGGGGTACAGATGCAACTTTTTGTTCTTCTCTTCTTGTATTAACTACCGGTTGTTCATTTCTTGCTACCGAACCTGTTGTTTCTGCTCCGAAAGATTTTTTTGCTGCCGTTGATGCAAATGTTTGATAACCTGTTTGATTTACTGCTGAAAATAATGACATAATATACTCTCCTAAATTTTATATATTTTATATATCGTATTTATATAAAAACATTTTTAAAAGCATAATTTCAGAATTGATTCATTTTGTTACAATTCGTAATATAATGTTCTATATTACTTATAAAATAGTATTTTTTGGAGTTTATTTATGGTTTAATTTAGGAAGTAAATATTAAACGGAGTCGTATATGAAAATATTAAATATAGGTATGATAGGCTTTGGTACTGTAGGAACAGGGGTATATAAAGTACTGCAGTCATTTAAAAATATAAATATAAAAAAGATAGCGGTAAAAAATATAAATAAGAAGCGTAATGTAGAAAATTTTGATGAAAAATTATTAACTTCAGATGCATACGAGATAGTAAATAATCCGGAAATTGATATTGTAGTTGAGGTATCAGGCGGAACAGACCCAACTTATGACTTATTAAAAACAGCCATAAATAACGGGAAGCATATTGTAACTGCGAATAAGGAACTATTAGCAAAAAAAGGAAGTGAATTATTTAAACTAGCCCAAGAAAAAAATGTGGTAATACTTTATGAAGCTGCTGTAGCAGGAGGTATTCCCATAATCATGCCTATAAAAACAATATTATGTGCTAATAAACTTACAAAAATTGCAGGAATATTAAACGGAACGACTAATTATATATTAACTAAAATGGCAGAAAAAGATTTATCATACGAAACAGCACTAAAACAAGCGCAAGAATTAGGATATGCCGAAACCGATCCTACAGGGGATGTTAAAGGCTTTGATGCCGCTTATAAAATAGCCATTCTGGCATCAATATCTTTTAATAAAAAAATAGATATAAATAAAATATACAAGGAAGGAATAACCAAAATTACGGAGCAGGATATAAAATCAGCGAAGGAATTAGGATACAGAATAAAGCTTATAGCTTTAGCTCAAATGTCGGATAAAGGAGAAGTAGATGTAAGAGTTCATCCCATGCTTGTATCAAAGAAGCATTTACTTGCAAAAGTTAATAATGCAACAAATTCCGTAATGATAAGCGGATATCCCGTGGGAGATTTAGCGTTTACCGGGCCGGGTGCAGGTTCCGAACCGACCTCAAGTTCCGTAGCAGGTGATATTCTGGTTTTAGCTTCCGAGTTAGAAGCTTCTGACAAACCTATTCCTTTATATGTAAGGAATCAAACGGAAATTGCAAATCAAATTGATATATCAGAAACTTATAATGAATATTATATTTCCGTTACGGCAAGTAACAACCCGGGTGCAATCGGGGTTGCGGGAACTATATGCGGTAATAATAACATTAATATTTCAACTATTATGCAAAAGGGTATCAATGAAGATAATACAGCTGAAATTGTTGTTATTACGGAAAGAAGCAAAGAATCCGATGTTCAAAATGCTTTAAAAGAGCTTTTAAATACGGATTGTATAAAAAAGATAAATAACCTTTTAAGGGTAATGAATTAGGAGGCAATAATGGAAAAAAATCATTATCAAGGATTAATAAATAAATACAGACAATATTTACCTGTCGGAGAAAATACACCCGTAATTACATTAAATGAAGGTAATACTCCGTTAATAAAAGCAGATAATTTAGCAAAAAAGATAGGAATAAAAGCGAATATATATTTAAAATATGAAGGAGCAAATCCGACCGGCAGTTTTAAAGACAGGGGCATGACAATGGCTGTTACAAAGGCTGTAGAGGACGGTTCAAAAGCGATTATATGTGCTTCTACAGGTAATACAAGTGCTGCGGCTGCAGCTTACGGCGCTAAAGCGGGACTTAGAGTTTTTGTACTTATTCCTGACGGATATATTGCACTCGGAAAGCTTTCTCAAGCCATGATGTACGGGGCTGAAATCATTGCAATACAAGGAAATTTTGATGAAGCGCTGGAAATGGTTATTGAGATTTCCAAAAATTCGCCTATTACATTGGTTAATTCAGTTAATCCATACAGAATTGAAGGTCAAAAAACAGGGGCATTTGAGATAATAGAGGCATTAGGTGATGCACCTGACTATCACTTTATACCTGTAGGAAATGCAGGAAATATTACGGCTTATTTCAAAGGATATGAGGAATTTTATGCACTTCATAATTCAACTCATTTACCGAAGATGATGGGATATGAAGCTGAAGGTGCAGCTGCCATTGTCAAAGGCGAGAGAATACTTCATCCTGAAACCATTGCAACGGCAATAAGAATAGGTAATCCTGCAAGCTGGAAACAGGCAGAAAGAGCAAGAGATTTGTCTGACGGTACTATTGATTGCGTTTCCGATAATGAGATTATTGAGGCATATAAATTATTAGCTTCAACTGAAGGTTTATTAGCGGAACCCGGTTCTATTGCATCAGTTGCAGGTTTAATTAAAGCTCACAAGCAAGGTTTAATCAAAGAAGATTCAACATGTGTATGTATTTTAACAGGTAACGGGCTGAAAGATCCTGATAGCGCCATTAAATATGCAGGAGCTGAAGTTAAGAAAACACCTGCCGATTTACATGAAATTCTTAAAGTGATAAATTTATAATTAAATGTATAAAAACCTTAAAGGAAATATTCATTCTGTAGAAACTTTCGGAACGGTTGACGGTCCGGGTATTCGTATGGTAGTTTTCTTGCAAGGCTGTCCTATGAGATGCAGGTATTGTCATAATCCCGATACTTGGGAATATTCGGATAATCAACAATTATCGGTTGATGATATTCTTTCAAAATACAATAGTATTAAGGAGTTTCTAAGAAATGGAGGTATCACTTTATCAGGAGGCGAACCTCTTTTACAAATTGATTTTGTTACAGAACTTTTTAAGGCTGCCAAAAGTTATAATATTCATACTGCGCTTGATACTTCAGGAATTTTATTTGATAAAAATAATACTTCGAAATTTGACGAACTTATAAAATATACTGACCTCGTTTTACTGGATATAAAACATATTAATGACGAAGAACACAAAAAACTGACTAATTTTTCAAATAAAAACTGTCTGTCCTTTGCTGAATATCTGTCGGATAATAATGTTCCCGTTTGGATTAGGCATGTTCTTGTGCCGGGTATAACTGACAAAGAAGAATATTTAAAATCTTTAGGACTATTTTTAACTTCTCTAAAAAATATTAAAGCTATTGATATTTTACCTTATCATGATATGGCAAAAGAAAAATATAAAAAATTAAATATAAAGTATCCTTTAGAGAATATACGAACCGCAACTAAAGATGATGTTATTAAAGCGACTAAAATCCTCCAAGTAAAATTATTATACAAAACATCACAATAAACAGGAATATTATAATGTGTAACTTATTAATTTTTTTTCGGTATTTACCGGTTTCTAAAAATTTATTTATTTCTTCCAGCGCAAAGATGTCATTACCATCTATTTTATAATTCGTTTCACATAATGTTTTAAAGTATTTTATTAATTCTATAACATAACTATAATATTCATCATCATATCTAACTTCAATCGCCTTTCGTGATAGATTATAAGATTGCTTCATTTTATTTTTAAGGTTGAAAGTTAATACGGTAGCACATTCAGTTAGGTTAACCGAGACTAAAGAATTATTTTTTACGTTTGATTCAATATTGACAGAATCAATATCAAATAGACTTATGTAATCAATATAATCAATTTTAAATAAAAACCTGTGAACCACCTGAATTTGGCAATCTTTAATAACAATAGTTGAAATATATTTTTTTCTTTTAAATATATCTAAACAAGTATAACCAACTACTAACCAACCTGCAATTACTATCATTGTATTGGTTTTAATGGTATCATATTTCATATATTCCTGTAATGAATACCATACTATAGGTATAATAGCTATTATAAAGGTAAGTAAGATAAATATTTCTTTTTTGTAGGGTATAATTTCTATAATTAGACCGTTTTTTTGTTTAAACATTACCTGAACATTCTTTCCTTATCTTAATACCAAAAAAATATATATTATAAAAGCAAATAATATCACCAGTAAACAGATTAAAATACTTGACCAAAAATCAGGCTTCTTTTTTATTAATTTTTTGCCAAATTTTAAATATGAATTAATATAATTCAGAATATAAGCATCATTTCCGGAAAATTCGTAATTAGTTTCAAAAATTGGTGAAAAAGTTTTAATAATTTCTAAAATATAATCAAAAGATTTTGTGTCTGATGATGTATAACTTAATTTATAAGTTTCACTTTTATTATTTGTCAAATTAAAAGTAAGTTCAGACGAACAAATACCTATTCTTGCATTTGATTCACGTTGATACTTTGAGCTGTGGTAATATTCTCCAAGTGACATTGTTTTAATATTTGAGTGAATATTTAAAGATTTAATATCTTTTATATGAATTTTTTTTACATTTTTAATTCTTGAACCATGCCTGTATATAACTTCAATACAACTGTTTTTTATATTAATATCCGATATGTAATCATACAATAAATCGTCAGCCAATAAATTCTTTATAAAATATGTTATTAACATAACAAGCCCATAAAGAATCATTACTATGACTAATAACATTTCAAACTCAATGTTACGAATACATAAAAAAACATAAGAAAACGGTATAAAAGATGCGAATGCAAGGATTAAACCTATAACATACAAAATTTTTACCGAGTGTTCTCTTTTTATTTTTATATTTTTTTGTTTAAACACTTTATTGCCTTTCTAAGTAAAGATAAAACTAATTTCCCAAACTGAAAATTTTATAAATTTCATCATCAGAAAGCTCTGTAATAACTTTTTCACCCTCAAAAACAGCCAGATTAACAAGTTGTTTTTTTTGTTTAATCATTTCATCTATTTTTTCTTCAAAAGTACCTAAAGTAACGAGTCTGTGAACCATGACATTTTTATTTTGACCTATACGATAGCTTCTGTCTGTTGCCTGTTCTTCAACGGCAGGATTCCACCATAAATCATAATGTATTACGTTTGTTGCGGAAGTCAAATTTAAGCCTGTACCTCCCGCTTTTAAGGATAACAACATTATTTTCTGCTCCGGATTCGTTTCAAATTCCTGTATCATATTTTGTCTTTGATTTGTATTTAATGAACCGTGGAAAAATAACGGAGTTATATTTAATTCATTTTGAATTATGGTCGACAGAATATTACCCATTTCTTTATACTGAGTAAATGCAATAACTTTTTCATCATTTTGAAAAATTTGTGATAAAAGGGAAATAAATTTTTCAGTTTTTCCTGAAACATCTTTTGTCATTTCACCGTATTTAAGGTATTGAAAAGGATGATTGCATATTTGTTTTAAAGCCGTAATAAGTTTAAAAATAACTCCTTTTCTTGTAATGCCTTTTTGCCCCGAAATATCATTCATTAAAGTATTCAATGTTCTTTCATACAGTGCTGCTTGTGTTTTAGTTAAATAACAGTATTCATCAAGCACCATTTTTTCAGGCAAATCATCAATAATTGTTTTATCCGTTTTTAATCGTCTTAAAACAAACGGGGATATAGAAAGTTTTAATTTATCAGCCTGTTCATACTGTTTAAATCGTTCTATCGGAATGGCGTAGCATTTTTGGAAATCTCTTATTGAACCTAAGTAACCTTTGTTTATAAAATCAAAAATACTCCAAAGCTCCGTAAGTTTGTTTTCAACAGGAGTACCGGTCATAGCTATTTTTATATCCGATTTTAACGACTTAACGGCAACGGTTTGTGAGGTATCGGGATTCTTTATGTTTTGAGCTTCATCAACCACTACCATACCCCAATTTGTTTTTTTGATTTCTTCTATATCAATACGTAAAATAGCAAAAGTTGTAACTAATACATCCGCTTTTAAATCCAGTTTTCTGTCAAGTCCGTGGTATGAAGCAGCTTTAAGTTTTGGTGCAAACATATTCAATTCTTTTAACCAATTACCCATAAGAGTTGTAGGGCATATTACCAAAACCGGAGATTTCAATTTATCTTCTTCTTTTAATTTTAATATTAAACTTATTACCTGAATTGTTTTACCTAAACCCATATCGTCAGCTATACAAGAGCCGAATCCTTTTAATGTATTAGTATATAACCATTTTAAGCCGTTTTTCTGATAGGGCCTTAATTCTCCGTTTAATGTTTCAGGCGGTGTTACTTCCGTTATTTTCCCTATATCTTTAATTATACTTGCAAATGCCTCATCATAATCAAATTCATATTCATTCATATGCCCTGAGAATGCGGCATGAAGCATTTCCATCCTTGTTATTTTATCAATTTTAGGATGCTTTAATTTATTTATTATTGATTGTGCTTCGTTTTGGTCTATTAATACATATTTATTTTTAAATTCTATTATTCCGTTTGCATTTTCTATTAATTTTTCAAATTCTTCAACGGATATTTTTTCATCTCCTATTGCAACCTGGAATGAAAAATCAAATATTCCCGAAAGACTTATATTTGTGCTTTTTCCGTTTAAAATATCTTCAACTTCCTGTTTTCTTGATGTTTTTATTTTTGCATTTATTGATGCTCTGGGTACCGCTATATTACCAAAATTCGGCGGGAAATTAATATTTATACCTGCTTTTGTCAGATAATACGCCGTATGTATCATCAATTTATATACGTCATTCAAAGTTAAATATAATTTTAAATTATCTTCATCTTCAAATAGAGTTTCCAGCTCTTTATAATATCTGATTGCATAATTTAACTGCTTTTCGACTATATTTATCAAATATGTATTTTGATATCCCCAATAAGTACCCTCTTTATATATATCTAATAATTCTTTTTTCGGTTCTTTGGCATTTAATTTTTCATCATTTGCTTTTACCGAAATTGTTAATACAAACTTATCTTCATCTATTTTTTCAATATCAAATTGAGGGCTTACGGGGTATTTACCTATATATATTTCATCCAGCCATTCGCTTATGGCATCCGCCAAATCTAAATTTCTTATATATCTTTTGTTATTTACGGGTTTCAGAAAATATACAGAAGAATCTATATCTTTAAATTTATACGCTTTAATTTTTAAAAATAGAAACAGTACATAATTTAAGTAATTTTCCAATAATACATTAACTATAGTTTTATCATTGGATATTTTCGAAAAATTCATGGAATATACTTCATCCAAAGAATCCTGGAGCCTGTTATTTATAGCAAACATTTCATAAGTAATATGAAAAAAATTATCGGTTTTATTAACTTTAGGAAGAAAGTATAACTTTTCAACAAGTTTTTTAACAAACATTGTCAGAACATTAAATATTTTAAATGATTCTGATATATTAGGATTTTCTATTACGGAATCAAACCCCGAAAAATATTCCCAAATAAGCTCTAACGGGATTTTATATCCTATTTTTTCAATTTGTTCACCATTTTCAAAAACACTACAGGCGCAAGAAGAAAATCTATACATTGAACCTTTTGATTTAAGATAAAAGTCAAAGTTATTGGTAGGCGTAACAAATACCTGTATTTGTTTACCCTCTTTCAGTATGTAAAACTCGGTATTTTTAATAACATTGCTGGAATTTTGGAAAGTAGATGCAAATTCATCCTCCACTAATTGATAAATGGTGCTAATCATCAATCTGAAATCTTTTTTTTCACAGCCTAACGGATTTTCAGTTAAGTTATGAAACATTTCATCTATATCATTTTTCTTAAACGAAAAGGAAAATTTATTATCTAAAGGTGTTTCGACTGCCATTTTTACCTCAAAAATCCAACCTTATTTACTTATTATACACTAAAAATCTTTCCCGGAAAACGGGAAATTACTTTATAATTAAAAAATAGACATTATTTTATGCTTTGATATAATGTAATTATGAAAAATGTAATATCTTTAATAATATTTTTAATACTGTCATTGTTTTGCATAACAATATTACCTGCAAAAGCCGATATAATACCTTTGAGTTCAAATAGTATTAAATATTACGGCATAGGAGTATTAAACCTTCCTAAAAACTATAAAGTATACCAATATCCTTATTTTGATTCCAAAATAATAAGAGAAGTAAACTATGAAAATATAAAAAAATCAGCCATAGTTAATACAATAGATATGAGGAAAGTATCATATATTGCATATATACCGTCAAATAACATTGCCCTGTTAACGGTAGATTTAAACCCCGGCAATGATTGGTACAGTGTTTTCATTAATCAGGAAACGGGTGAAACAGGCTGGGTTTATACAGAAGATAAAGATGCCTTTTTAACATACAAAGGACTGTTTTATAAGTACGGAAAACAATACGGAATAAGGATTTTCAGCGATATACCAAAAGAAAATAAAGTGCTTTATTCCAAAGAAGATAAATCATCACAAGTATTACATGAATTATCTTATCCCAAATATATAAGTTTTACGGTTATACGAGGAAATTGGCTGCTTGCGGTAGTAAACGACTTAACAAAACAGGCTAAAGTCGGCTGGTTTAATTGGCGAAATGATAACGGCAGATTAAATATGTTCCCGAATCTTAAAGAACAACCCGCTAATTAAACATTATCTTTATTATGGTCAGGTAAAGATGCCGCATATTCGGCAAGTATTCTTGCTATATCCGACCCTTTTATCACTACTTCAAGTATTAACTGTACATTAATTAATATTTTATCCGTATATTCCAGTTCATCAGTATCAAAAATTTCAAATTCAAGGAAGTCGAAACCCACATAATTTATTCTTCCGTATCCTTCAGAAGAACCCCATTTCATAAATACAAGCTGTCTTTCAAAAAGTTTTAATTTATCTGCCAATCTCATATTACTATCTCCCTATACATATAATGATAATAATTTAATTTGTTTTGTCAATTAAACATATATTTGTAAATTTTAGTAATATTATTCTTTACAAACTAACTAAAAATATTTTGTTTTGGATTTTGTAATGATACTATAAACAAAAAACAAATAAGGAAATAATTCATGACAAATACATTGAGCCGAAGTATTGAAAAAGAACACGGATTTTATAATAAGTATTCCACCTTCCCTTTAACACAAACAGAAATAAAAAAAATTGAAATAAAATTAAAAAAAATATTTGAAGAAGAAATAAATTCTGAGAATCCCGTAGTAATAAGCTATAAACCGCACGCCATATATAAAATGGCAAAATTTATAACCGGAGATATTAAGCGCAGTGCCTCAATAGGAATAGCAGGAGAAACGGCAAGCGGGAAATCTACTGTCACGCAGGACATTATTGATACTATTGAGCTTTTTGCAAAACTTTTTAATTTAGGAAGAGTTATAACTCGAGTAAATACGGATGATTATTACTATGACCGTTCGGAAGAAGTAAAAAAAGCCGGTTCAATGGCTGAATTTGCTAAAAATTATGATTTTGACGTTCCTGAAGCTCTGGAACTGGATTTAATGTACTCTCACATACTTAAACTGCTTTCAAATAAAGAAGTTATGCTTCCTAAATATGATATGTCGGGAACAACAATCAGATACGATAATTATACGCTTGCTAAACCTTCTAAAATAATTATTTCTGAAGGATTATTTACTCTTACCGAAAAAATAAGAAATGCTTTTGATTTTAAACTTTATGTTGATATAGATTCAAATATTCAAAAAGAAAGATTTTTTATAAGAGCTAATGAAAGAGGACTTGGTGAATCAGCAAACAGTATTTATGAAAATGCATCAAGAAAAGCTCAAATATATATAAGACCTGCAAGAGATATTGCTGATATTGTTCTATCCGGTGCAGCGGACAGAAACAACTATAAAGTATTCCTCAATAAAATTCTTTCAGTTATTGAACAACTGCATTTTTCAAAATAGGCTGAAACAATGAGTGTTTGTATTTATCCAGGAAGTTTTAATCCGATTCATAATGCTCATATTGAGGCAGCAAAATTTGTCCGGCAAGAATTTAATTTTGACAAAATAGTATTTATTCCGGCTTTTAAACCTCCTCATAAGGATTCAAAAATTTTTGACTCTGATAATGCTTTTCACAGACTGAATATGGTTGAACTTGCAGTCAAAGATTACCCTTATTTTGATGTTTCAGCTATTGAATATACAAGAAATAAACCTTCATATTCTTATGACACCATTTCTCAGCTTTATCAAATATTAAATCCGGAAGATAAAATAAATTTTATTATAGGCTCGGATGCTTTTCGTTATATACAATCTTGGTACAGAGCAGAAGATTTAAAAAAATTAGTTCATTTTATTTTGTTTATAAGAGAAGATAATTTTAATGAAAATGAATTTTTGAAACTTAAAAGCCTGGGATATAGTTACTCACTTATGAGAATGCCTTTTATTAACATTTCATCAAGCAAAGTAAGAGAAATGATTATACATAATGACAATATTTGTGATATAGTACCATTAAAGGTTGCAGAATATATTAAACAAAATAATGTATACAAAATATAGTATTGAAGAAATAAAAGAAAAACTTAAAAATTGTCTTTCCGCAGAAAGATATCTTCATTCAATCGGAGTTATGGAAAAAGCCGAAGAACTTGCTTTAAAATTTAATTGCAATCAAGAAAAAGCAAAAATAGCAGGTTTATTGCACGATTGTGCCAAATGTATTCCAACGGAAGAACTGTTAAAATATACCGAACAATTTGAAGAATGCGAAAAACTCAGTTCTAAGACTTGGCATGCTCCTGTCGGTGCCGTTATTGCAAAAAAAGATTATAACGTTGAAGATGAAGAAATTTTATCAGCCATAAGATGGCATACCATAGGTAAAATTAACATGTCAGACTTTGAAAAAATTATTTTTCTTGCTGACAAAATTGAACCAAAAACAAGAGATTTAAAATTCAGACAAAAAATAGAAAAAGTCCTGAATAAAACTCAAAATCTTGATGAAGCTTTACTTAAGAGCTTTAAAATTACAATAAAGAGTCTGTTAAAACGTAAATTACCTATCTGCTTTCAAACAGTTGAAGTTTATAATGATTTATTAAAAAAAATTTTACCCGATAAATAGCAACTTTTTCCTTTACATTTTTTGAAGTTATCGGAGAATAGAGAATATGAAAATTCATACAATAACACTTGCTCATAATTTTAATAAATCTTTTAAAAGTTCCGACAATGCAGCTAATAAACAAAATAATCCTATTATACCTTCAAATAACAATTTACAAGACAAACTTAATGTATATCCGAAAAGAAATGATTTGTATGTAGAAAATGGCAAAGTATACAATGGAAATAAAAGTCCTTACTACGGATTAATTACTCATACGGATAAAAATAACAACCGATGGATTTTTAGTTATAAAAACGGCAATCTTATAAAATCCGAAAAAGAATTTAAACCATATAAACAATATACGTATGATAACACCCGTAAAAGTATACTCAAACAAGGTGATATACCATACTTATTCATGAAAAAAACTTTATCCGATAACGAAGAAATCAGCGAATTTAATGCTTTTCCTTTTTCAAACATTGAAACAATGATTGTAGAAGATTCAAATGGTGGCAAAACAGCAATTATAAAGAATAAAGACCCGATGTATAGACTTGAACCCGTATATATTACTTCTTCATCAAACGGAAATACACTTATAGTAGAAAGTGAAACAGGAGAAGAAAATGTATATTTTCATAATACGGATGAGGCAAAAAAATACTTTAATGATGAATACGGAATTGAAATAGATAATATTAGCTTAAAACAAGCTTATGTACTTAAACAAGCTGTCGATTCTTTTACGAAATTAAATTATAGAAATAAGGGTAAAAAACTTTTTGAAGGCTTAAAAATTACAGGCGAATATATTGGCAAAAATAAAGATAATAAATATATTACCGCATCGACTAATACTTCATACAAAGAAATTAATCTTGAAGGTAAAAAATATGACAATTTTGTTGAACTAATTAATGATATTCCCGAAGAAAAATTTGTTTTGAAAGAGCCGCCTAATATTACATTAAACAGAAATATAGATTCGGAAGCAGAGGAAGAAATTATTAAATACGGTTATTTAACGGGCGAATTTGCATTTTCTTCTCTTTTATCATTATTTCAACACGAATTAGGCCACTACCTGCATATAACCGAAAATCCGAAAATATATTTTGTATCAAGTAAAATACCGGGAAGTTTAGTTTTATTGGATACACTTCCTGCCGCTTTAGAAGTAAGTGAATATTCGGTTAAACACAATTTAAATGAATATGTTGCGGAATATATAGCAGGAAAAATGAATAACGCTCAATACTCGGAAGCCGCAGATAACTTATATAAAAAATTAAAAGGGCCTGATTTATTTTCTAATAAACAGAATTAAGTCTATAGCGGGATTAAATAAACTTATAATTGATTAATTATAAGTATTATGCAAAATATGGAATGGTACAACAGTTTAAATAAACCTTTTTTAGCACCGCCATCAAGTGTCTTTGCGCCGGTGTGGACTATTTTATACATAATGATAGCCTTATCTTTAATATTTTTTCTTAAAGGAGGAATGAATAAAGATAAAACCGCACCTTTAATATTTTTTATTATTCAATTAGCATTAAATTTTGCTTGGACACCTGTATTTTTCGGGCTTCAAAATATTGGTTTAGCGCTTATTATTATAATATTAATGTGGTTATTTACACTATTAACCGTTATTTTCTTTTTCAGACATTCTAAAATTGCATCCTTATTGCTCATTCCGTATTTAGTATGGATAAGTTTCGCATTTTACCTGAATTTCGGTTATTTTGTATTAAATTAAATATGTCTGCTACCGGCATTAAAAAAAATTAAAAGCCTGACAGAATACGCATCAAGACAATACCTGAGCGAAAAGCCTATTTAACCTGCATTTTTAAAATCACTGCCGCCGACAATCCTTAAATGACGCTGAGGTTCTTCTCCGACACTCTCACTTGATAAATTATGCTGTTCAACAAGTTCATGCTGCAGTTTTCTTATTTGCTGGTTTTGAGGCTGTAATTCAACTTTATCCGCACCTTCCAATATTTTTTGAATAGCAGCTTTAGCCTCATCTAATGCACGTTCCGCATCATCATAATAACCCTGAAGAGTTTCCGAATCCGTTATATGCAGTGCTTCTTTTACAACCTTCTGCACCTGTGACATAGAGTTTGAACGTACATAATATATAGGCAGTTTATAATCATTGGCAATACTTAAAATTTTAGTACCACCCTTTGCAAATGCCTTATGTACAATAATTATATCCGCTTCTTCAATATTTCTCGTTATTTCAGCCTGAAGATTTAATCTTTCCAATACTTTATCAAGCACTGTTCTGCTGACTGCATAAATATATATTTTTTTGAAATCCTTAACTTGTTTAACATACTCTTGTCTTGAAAAACTAAATTTTAGTTTTTGAGAAGCAAGATTTTCATCTTCTTCTTTTTGCTGCTCGATTTGGGTAGTTTGTGCAGGCTGAACTTTATTTTCATAAACTTGATCAACCTTTCTGATTTCAGGTCTGATAGGCCAGCCTCTAAGAATATAATCAACCGCTTCCGCCGTATTCTTATAAACGGCTAAAGTATTTCTGTCTATGATTTCAATAACAATATCAAATGTAGGCTGTTTTTCACGTTCCAAAACAGTCTTTTGAGAGCCTCTGCGTTTAGCTTCATCATCACCTAAAGTAACGGAGCTTACTCCGCCTACTAAGTCTGAAAGCGTAGGATTTTTTATCAAATTATCTAACGTATTACCATGCGCCGTAGCTATTAACATAACACCACGTTCAGCAATGGTTCTTGCGGCTTGTGCTTCTTCTTCAGTGCCTATTTCGTCCACCACAATAACTTCCGGAGTGTGATTTTCAACCGCCTCAATCATAACATCTTTTTGATAAATAGGTTGAGAAACCTGCATTCTCCTTGCACGACCGATTGCAGGATGCGGAGTATCACCGTCGCCTGCGATTTCGTTTGATGTATCAACTATTACAACTCTTTTTCCCAAATCATCAGCTACAAGTCTTGAAATTTCTCTTAATTTAGTTGTCTTACCTACACCCGGACGTCCTAAAAATAATATGCTTTTATTTTGAAGTACAAAATCTTTTATGCAGGCAATAGTTCCGGTAACAACACGACCAATTCTGCAAGTAAGCCCTACAACTTTACCCTGCCTGTTTTTTATAGCACTTATTCTGTGTAAAGTCCCCGCTATCCCCGAACGATTATCATTAGTAAACGGCTGAATCCTTGATGTGATATATTCAATATCTTCGTTTGTAATATACTCACTGCCTATAAAATCCGTTCTTTTATCAGAATATCTTATTTCCCCAACCCTGCCTAAATCAAGCACTAACTCTATGGCATCATCTAAATTATACGGCTTTAATGATTCAACAATCTTCGGCGGTAAAATTTCAATTAACCTTCTCAGGTCATTATGAAACTGGATTTTGTCCATATGTCCCTTTCGCTTATCTGTTGCGCTCAGGTGTGTTTCTTGTACTCGTCTTAGAACTTTTATTCTAATCTGAGGATATCTGCATTATTATTATAACATTTTTTTTACTTAGTTTCAAAAATTTACATACTATGTTTGTAGTAATTTTACATATCTTTATAAAAACAATCAAACAAATTATAATTTTAATACTATAATATATATTGATATGATTAATAACTATGAAAGATTTTTAACATTCTTAAATAAAAAATTATCAACCTGCTTTGAGGAACAAAAACCATACATATTTTGTCATAAAGGCTGTTCAAAATGCTGCAGAAATGCCGAGTTTCCGTTTTCATTTTTGGAATTTAAATATATAATAATAGGTTTTATGAATTTAGACAAGGAAACGCAGGACAAAATAGAAAATAACATTTCGAAAGTTGCGGAAGAAAAAGAAAATTATAAGGGAGAACCTCCGTTTTTTTACACCTGCCCTTTTTTAATTAATGACCAATGCAGTGTATACAATTACAGAGGTATAGTTTGCCGTACATTTGGGTTATTGTCCGCAAAAGAAGGCAATGCGAATATTACAAAAGTTCCTTTTTGTATTAATGAGGGGCTTAATTATTCAGTTGTATTAGATAAAAAAACAAATAAAATTTCATCAGAAAAATACAAGGAATCGGGAATAATCCCCGAACCCGTCGGATATAATATCGGATACTCTTTTTTAACAGGTGAATCCTTTGAAAAACTTTTTAATATTAAATTCGGTGAGAAAAAAGCTCTTATTGATTGGTTTTTGGAAAATAAAGAATAACTTTTTATAACATCACCGAATCATTATACTGAACTACATTTTCGGGTACGTTAAATATTTTATTGTCTACTTTGTTAGTTTCAATTGTTTTTATATTATTTACAAGCTCATTTTTTAACGTCGTAGAAAGAGAAGAAGTGACGTATGTACCTGTATAAACTGCTATGCCGTATTTATCACTGACACAAACTTCTTTTTTAAAGGAACTGCTGCCATATCTCCCTCTTCTGTAATATTTTTTACTTTCTTCATTAAAAGTAATTAATCGGCATGCGAATCCGTTATAATTTGCATTTTCATCTTTAAAAACCGGCGCACTGTTTTTATCTAAAAACGCTTCATACCAATTAAAGTTCTCATATGTACTATCAAGTAATTCTTTTTTTCTTTGTATATCAACTTCATTTTTATCACCATCTTGAAACATTTTATATGCAGTATCTTTTCTAATTTCAGGCTGTATTATATAAATATTATTATTTTTAAAAATAACTTCGTTTAAGGGATTTTTTGTAATTGTACCATTTTCATTAAAAATATAAGAAGAAATATCTTTATATATATTCCCTTTCTTGTAATGGTTAACATTTTTTTCTGATTCAAACATATCAGTAACATCAGAATATGTAATTGATTTTTCCGTCTTTTTTAACGAAAGATTATATGAAGTATAACTATCTTGAACTTTTTTCATATCCTGCCAATAATCATAAACACTGTCATAATGTTTTTTTATTTTCGGCATATTGGAATTATTAACTAAATAAACATAAATTAAACATAAAATTACAAATATAAGCAAAGCAATTACATTTTTTTTCATATACTCCTCCGTATTTGAATATATTATAAATAACTTTTTTTATAAAAGCAATTTATATAGTTTAAAAATTAATATAAAAAAAAGCAAGCTTTAATGCCTGCTTCTTTTTTATTTATTGAACTTTAGTCTTATGCGTTAGCACCGGCTTTTGAAATAATTTCTTCCTGAACGTTTGCCGGAACTTGTTCATATTTCAAAAATTCCATTGAGAAAGTACCGCGTCCTTGAGTATTTGAACGTAAGTCCGTAGCATACCCGAACATATTACCTAACGGAACGGTAGCTCTTACTATTACGTTACCTGTGTTGCCTAAAGGTTCTTGACCTTCAATACGTCCTCTTCTTCTTGATATATCACCGATGATTGTACCTGTATATTCGTCGGGGATTTCAATTTCTACTTTCATCATAGGCTCTAATATACAAGGTCTTGCTTTTTTACAACCGTCTTTAATAGCCATTGAACCGGCAATTTTAAATGCCATTTCGGAAGAGTCAACTTCGTGATAAGAACCGTCATAAAGTTCAACTTTTACGTCTATCATGGGATATCCTGCTAAGATACCGCCTTCAAGAGCTTCTTCCATACCTTTTCTTGCAGGTTCAATATATTCTTTCGGTATAGCACCACCGACGATTTTATTTTCAAATACGAATCCTTCATTTTCACCTGCGGGAGATATTCTGATTTTAACGTGTCCGTATTGACCTTTACCTCCTGACTGCCGGATAAATTTAGAATCCTGATCTGAATTACCGAGAATTGTTTCACGATATGCAACTTGAGGTTTACCTACATTTGCATCAACTTTAAATTCTCTTAACAGACGGTCAACAATAATATCTAAGTGAAGTTCGCCCATACCCGAGATAATTGTTTGACCTGTTTCGGTATCTGATTTAACTCTGAAAGAAGGATCTTCTTCAGCAAGTTTTTGAAGTGCGATACCCATTTTATCTTGATCGGCTTTTGTTTTAGGCTCAATAGCAACCGAAATAACGGGGTCGGGGAATTCCATTTTTTCTAAGATAATCGGAGCGTTTTCATCACAAAGTGTATCACCTGTTGTTGTTTCTTTTAAACCAACAGCGGCACAGATATCACCTGCATAAACTTCGGTTATTTCGTTTCTTTGGTCAGCGTACATTTGTACCAAACGTGAAATACGTTCTTTATTGCCGTTTGTAGCGTTTAATACATATGAACCTGATGTTAACTTACCTGAATATACTCTTAAGAAAGTGAGTCGTCCTACATAAGGGTCTGTCATAATTTTAAATGCCAAAGCTGAAAATGGTTCATCTTCTGAAGAATGTCTTTCAACTTTTGTTCCGTCTTCAAGTTCACCTTCAATAGCTTTTACATCTATTGGTGAAGGCATATAATCCATAACGGCATCAAGTAATAATTGAACACCTTTATTTTTGAACGCTGTACCGCATGTAACGGGAACTATTTTATTCTCGCAAACCGCTTTTCTTAATACTTTTTTAAGTTCTTCAACAGTAGGTTCTTCACCTTCTAAGAACTTCATCATTAAGTCATCATCAAATTCCGATATAGCTTCAACTAAAGCAGCATGATATTCTTGAGCTTTATCCATCATATCTGCCGGTATAGGTTCTTCTTTTATATCCGTACCTAAATCATTTGTGTAGATTTCGGCTTTCATATTCATAAGGTCTATTAAACCTGTAAATTTATCTTCCGCACCGATAGGTAATTGAATAGGAACAGCATTTGCGCCTAATCTGTTTTTAATTTGGTCAACTACACGGTAGAAGTTAGCACCTGTTCTGTCCATTTTATTAACAAATACCATTCTGGGTACTTCATATCTGTTAGCTTGTCTCCAAACAGTTTCTGATTGTGATTGAACACCGCCGACAGCACAGAATACAGCAACAACACCGTCTAATACACGGAGCGAACGTTCAACTTCAATTGTAAAATCAACGTGCCCGGGGGTGTCGATGATGTTAAATTGATGGTTTTTCCACATCGCTGTAACAGCTGCAGATTGAATTGTAATACCTCTTTCTCTTTCCTGATCCATAAAGTCGGTAACAGCCGCACCATCATGCACCTCTCCGATTTTATGTGTTTTACCTGTGTAGAATAAGATACGTTCTGTAGTAGTTGTTTTACCCGCATCAATATGCGCAGCAATACCGAAGTTTCTTACTCTCTCTAACGGGACTTGTCTTGCCATCTCATTTTTCCTTTATTTTTCTCTACTTTATTTTACACATACAGCACTCTTTTTACAGCTATTTTAACTATATTGAGTACTTATTATTTATCTCTTTTAATATTTTTGAGACATTTTAGCTTTCACTAACAGTATTATCTTTGCATAAAAATAAATTTTTTTAAAGAATTTTATTTACATTATTTAAATAATATAAATATCAAGTATATTTTTCTTTATAATTTAAGCTTTTTTTCAAAATAATCCTTTAGTGTTCTCATACGGACTACATACAAAAATTATATTAGATTGCAAAATAAATGATATGCTTAGTAATGATGAAAAACAGATAAAATTCGGAAAAAATATAGCAAAACTCAGAAAATTAAAAGGATTTACTCAAAATCAATTAGCTGAGATTCTTGATATATCAAGAGAGCATCTTGCAAAAATTGAAACAGCAAAAAGAGGAATTAGTATAAATCTTTTGTATAAATTGAGCGATGCACTTAATATTGAAGAAAAAGAATTTTTTAATTTTAACTAAAATTATTTATTTTTATTTTTAGCGGTATTATACTCCCTTAATCCGGGTGCTTCATTTTTACCGGTTCTTTTTTCGGTAAGCGCATATTGTATTTTCGGAATTGCAAAGCCCAATGCAAATGCAGATACACCTAAAGCCACAGCTCTGAATAATACCGAATAAATAAAATTCTTTTTGCTCAGTTTATTTAAAAATTCTATATCCACTACTCCGTTATTATTTTTATTCGCAGACTCAATTATAGATTCAGCATACTTTTCTATATTATTCCTGAAGGAAGTGATTTTTTTCATGGGAATAAATTTATAAGGATTTGTTAAATCGGATTTAAATTTTTCTTTATACAATTTTTTCATAAAATCAGGGGTATTCATATAACCGTTTTTTAAGACGTCAGTAACTTGATGCTTAGTCAAAACCTTTCCCGCCCCTTTTATTTCAGGCTGCAATTCTGCCATTTGAGAAGCTTTTTCGATAATTTTTTCATTGTTTATATATTTTGAAAGTTCTTTTAAAGTAATTACATCAGAATTAAAAGGTAATGAAGATAATAACTCTTTTGAAGAATCATCAAGAGTACCGAGGAATTTTTCGGAAAATTCTTTTGTTTTTAATGAATTTATATCAAGATTTTTAAATTTTTCAATAACAGTTTGGTGAATCTGTTTTGATGCAACGGAATCAAGACTCGTTGACTTTGAAGTATTTGTAATCTTCTGGAGAAATTTATATATTAACGGAGTACTTGCAAAATAGAAGAAACTTGAAGATACATCTCTAAAGAAATATTCTTTTCCTTCATCTTTGTTTCTTGCGGTAACAACTCTTCCGGTTAAGATTCCCGTATCACAAGTGAGCATTTTGCATATCTTATTATTTTCAAGTTTATGAGCAACCCGTGTCATTAAATCGGCAGATATCCCCTTAAATGAAGGAGTTTGTTTTTTTGCAATAACGGAATTAAATTCTTCAAGAGTAACATTATATCTGTCAGAATATTTATTTTCTTTTTTATCAGCCTTAGCCTTATCTTTACCCGCAATTAATTTTGTAATTTTTTGATTAATTTTAGGCAGGCAGAATCCTACAAAAAGAGTCGCAGTAATTGTCGAGAGGATTATTTTGGAAAATTTAAATGCCGCCAGTTTTTTCTCCATTGTTTTTACGGCTTGTTTATCGGAAGTTTTTTCTCCCAAATCATGTATAAGATTATTAAAAGGGTTCCTGAGAGCATCTTTACCTGCATCAAAGTCGGTTGTCGGAAGTTTTAAAACACGTTTACCAAATTCATTACCCAGTTTATTAAATAAGTCAACACCCTTCATCCAAAAAACGGCAGACACGAAATCATCGGTAAATCTTTCCCTAAATTCATAAAATCCGCCTCGCTTATACGCATTTAGCGACCTGCCGCCCGTTACAAAAGTTTCCAAGAAAATAGTAGGTGCTAAAGCATCTTGATTGGATAACGTTCTTAATATGCTTCTGGCATTCAGTCCTTTAGAACTTATTACCTTGTTATTATTTTTTTCGTTATATATTCCTGATGTTTGTATCTGCATTATTTATTGTCTTTTTAAAACTTCCTCTTGTATTAAAAGTCGTAATAATCTTTTTTGCTATATATTATATTTTTTTATACATGTGTTTACATATTTTTTTTACGCTATATAATGAATTTACTCACTAATCCTCTAAGCAGATTGTGGTCATTGACAATATGCATTAGAAAGGGAAAAAACCATGGCAAACATTAAATCCGCTAAAAAAAGAATTTTAACAGCAGAAAGAAATTATCAAAAAAATGTAGCTTTTAAATCAGCTATCAAAACTGCCGTTAAAAAAGTTGTTGTTTTAGCGACAGCCAAAGAAAAAGACCAAGAAGCTATTAATTCCGCATTATCTCAAGCTTATAAATTATGCGATAAAGCGGTTTCTAAAGGTATTTTACATAAAAATACAGCTTCAAGAAAAAAATCAAGATTAACTATTGCAGTTAACAAATTAATGAAATAATTAATTATTGATTTTTGTATTAAAAAAGCTCCTGACATTGAGGAGCTTTTTTATTTCCATATATTTTTTGGTTAACCGACTAAACCTGAATCATCACATTCCGATGCTTTTACCATAATAGCATGTTCAACCGGATTCTCTTTTTTGATTGAATTATCAAAAGGTACTTCATCAAAACTATAATCTTCTTTTACTTTCTTTAATTGGTTTTCGTCTACTAATTTTTTTGCTAATTCCGCTATTTCATACACAAGCTGATATCTGTTTTCCGTATTTTCATTCAGATCCCAAGCTATTTTTATTATTTGATTCATATTTTCCTCCGGTAGTTTTAAATTTATAATACTATGCACAATTTTTAATATCAATAGTGAAAATATCTTATTTGATAAAGTTATAATTTTATAAACATAAAAATGTTAACTTTTGTAATGAGCTTAAAATGCATGCCGGGACATGTTTTCACGTAATTAAGTTATTTTTGTTTATATGTATTAACAAATGTAAACTAAAATTTAAATCATGAAAAAGCATGCCCTGTCATGCTTTCCATGATTTTTAATTTTTTTGTTAAAAAACAACTCTAGCCCCTTATATTCAATAAATCATATTATTTTTATTGGTATAAGTTATGCATAATTACAATAATATTTCATATATAAACAATAAAATTATAAATATACAGTCGGAAATTTTATTCAGAGAAGCGGAAGATGATTTATTTTACTTTAATAAAATCAATTCCGCATATAAAAAGCTGCAAAAAGGTATAAAATTAACTCCCTGCCACTATAAAAGCATTATGCTTCTTGCCGATATATGTATTATAAAAGGGTACTATAATAAAGCATTAAATTTGTATAAAGAAGCTGAACACATTTGTGATTCTTTCAAAATATCAGCATCTATATGTAACTGTTATTACCTAATGAAAATGGATAAAGAAGCATTAAAATACTGCGAAAAAGCTCTTCAAAATTTTGACGGAGATAATTTTTTACTCTATTCTCAAATAACGGAAATAAAAGTAAATATACTTATTAATCTTAAATTATATAAAAAAGCTTACAAGACGGTTTTAAAATCTAAAAATATAATAGATGCCATATCTTTAAAGAATATATATAATACGGAATACGAATTATTAAACGGTAAAATAAATCTACAAAAAAAGATAAAATATTCAGGTCTTAAAATTGTGTAGTATAATAACTACTAAGAGTATTAAGAAAGAGAAGATATGAAAGCAGTCGTATTTGACGAGGAATTAAAACTGTGTTCCGATATGGAAATACCCAAAATGAGAGCTGAAGAGGCATTAGTAAAAGTAATTGTCTGCGGTATTTGTAATACAGATTATGAGATTACAAAAGGCTACATGGGATATAAAGGTATTTTAGGCCACGAATTTATAGGAATAGTAGAGGATGTTAATTCAAAAGATAAGTCTTGGATAAATAAACGTGTAGCCGGAGAAATAAATAACGGTTGTATGGTGTGCGAATACTGTAAAAAAGGGCTTGAAAGACATTGTCCGAACAGAGAAACTCTGGGGATTTGGCATAAAGACGGATGTATGGCGGAATATGTCACTATTCCGATTAAAAATCTTATTGAAATTCCGGATTCGGTAAGTAATAATGATGCCGTTTTTATAGAACCTTTAGCTGCCGCTCTTGAAATACTTGAACAATTACACATTAAACCTATAGATAAAACTGCCGTTTTAGGTGATGGCAAATTGGGATTAATTACCGCACTTGCGCTTAATTCTTCGGGCTTGGATATTACTTTAATAGGTAAACATCAAAATAAACTGGATATTGCAAAAAAACAAGGAGTAAAAACAATATTATCGGAAAATGTTGATGTAAAACCGGTCTATGATGTTGTTATTGAAGCAACAGGCTCAGTTTCCGGTTTTGAAACTTCCTTAGCGCTTGTTAAGCCGAGAGGAACTCTTGTTTTAAAAAGCACTATAGCAGCATCAAAAGAATTTAATTTCGCACCCGTTGTTATTAACGAAATTACTATTCTGGGTTCAAGATGCGGCAGATTTAAACCCGCTTTAAATTATATTAAACAAAAAAAGATAAACTTTGAACCTTTAATATCAGGCATTTTCCCTTTTGATAAAGCAATTGAAGCATTTGAAAAGAATAAACAAAAAGATTCTCTGAAAATTCTTATTTCAACGGAGATTAAATAGTAGTGAAAATCAGTTTTAAAAGAATAATCCTTTTTTTAATTACTTGTTTGTTTCTTCTGCTTATATTTATTAATCTGGATTTTTTAGAATTAATTAAAATTATAAAAAATTTTAATTGCAAATATATAATTTTAATAACAATTTCAATAATATGTTCTTTATCATTAAGAGGGGTGTGCTTTAAACAGCTTATATCCAAAACAATTAATGCACCGTTAAAAAATTTAATACCTTTATGTTTAACAGGCGCAGCACTTAATATAATATTACCTGCAAGAGCGGGAGATTTTTTTCGGGCTTGGTATACGGGCGCTAAATATAATGCCGATAAAATAAAAATACTGGGCAGTATTATACTTGAAAGAATTTTAGACGGAATTATCATATTTTTCTTATTACTAGCAGGATTAATCACCCATAATACAAATCCTCTTGCATTAAAATTACTATATTGTGCGGGTTTTTTCTTTATCAGCTGTTTATTAATTGCTTTTCTGATATTTAAATACAACAAAACAGACACTATTTGTAATTTTATAAAAGAAAAAGCCGATAAATTGCCAAAAACAATTTCTCATATTATTAATAATTTTATTTCGTATATTAATAAATTGTTAAATTCATTTATCAACGGATTTGAAATTCTTTTATATCCCAAAAAACTCATATATATTTTATTTTCGGTATTCGGTATATGGTTTTTCGAATGTTTATGCTACTACTTTACCATTCAAGGTTTCGGTATTGAAGTTAATCCGACGGTCGTACTATTTATCATAAGTTTTATAGCTTTAGCAAGTATGATACCGTCAACATCTATTTTTATAGGCCCGTATCAAATTGCGGTTATTTCCGCTTTTTCAATATACGGTATAAACAAAGAAACTGCCATTGCCATATCCGTTACAGAACAAGCAATAATAACTCTTACCGTATCAATTTGCGCCACATTATTTCTTGTAAAGAATAATATTTCATATAAAGAAATTAAACAAGATGTAATTCCCTCTAAAAAATAAATTAAAACGTTATATTAAGAAATATTAATATACTAAAAACCAATAATATTAATATGTTTGAATCCTCATGAAATTGGGTGGTAAATTCCCAAAAGGGCAATTTTTTTGGTGCATTTTTTTTAATATTATTAAGTAATAAAAAAAGGAGTTAATAAATGGTAAGTATTAGCAGTACAACGGCAGCTAACGGTATTAATTTATACACAGCTCAAAATAGCGTTCAAGTTAAAGAACCTCCTAAAGATTCAAAAACGGAAGATGCATCAAAAATTATAGGTATTACATTATCAAGTCTTGCTGCTATCGGGCTGGGAGTACTTGCAGTAAAAAAGGGAGTATTTAAAAAACAAATACAAAGCGTTGAAAAAATAGCTAAATCTGCCGCTAATAAAATAGCAAAAGGCGGTAATTATTCAAAAATAAGAGAAGAAGCAACTAAAAACTTTTCAAAAGAAGATAAAAAAATTATTAAAAATACACTTTCAGAAGCACGCAGCGCATATGTTTCCAAACAATTACAGCAGCAAAGAAATGTTTCAAAAAACATTCAAGAAGGCTTAAAAGCAAAAGGAAATATTAAAAATTCACTCCAAGGCATGAAATCTGCAACCGAAGAAGGAGTAAAAGATAGTGTTAAAATTGCAAAAGACAGCTATAGTACAATTAAAAATGCTTCTAAAGATGCTTCAAAATTAGCAAAGAATAATCCTACTTCAAAGAACACTAAATTAGCAAGAACAATGGAAAATAAGCACCTTCAAGCTAAAAATGAATTAACGCATGTACAAAAACAAGGCGAGATAAGAATTCAGGAAATTAATGCCAAAGCAGAACAAAAAGCAGCAAATGTTGCCCAATATCGAGCTGGTCAGACAAAGGAAAGCATAGAAAAAATGCAAAACAACGCTGTCAAGACATATAATAATTCAATAAAAAGAAAAGTGGTAAGAGATGTTAATAAACCCGGTTATCAAAGAGCTTTCAACAGATTAATAAAATTCTCTCCGGAACAATTAACAAAAGTGGTAAATTCAAAAAAGAGCAGTGCTGCAGAAATAAAAGCTGCAAAAGACTTATTAAAGATTTATCAATAAAAAATAAAAAAAGCCCTCTTATAAAGAGGGCTTTTTATTTTATATTATTTAGTTTTTTAAGAGATATTCATTAATAGCCTTAGCGGCACGTTTACCTGCTCCCATTGCATTAATAGCGGTAGAAGAACCCGTAGGAGCCACATCGCCTCCTGCATATACACCGTCAATTGATGTTTCACCGGTTTCTGCATTAATTATTATATAACCTTTGGGATTTGTTTCCAGATTCATATTATCTCTAAGCATAGAAGATTGAATTGTAGGATTAGGCCCCGTACCTAAGGCAACTACAACGGTATCAACGTCTAAATCAACCGTTTGACCCGTAGGCATCGGTTTTCTTCTTCCGGATTCATCAGGTTCGCCGAGTTCCATTATTTCAAATTTCATTCCGTTTACATAACCGTCTTTATTATAAATTTCTTTAGGTGCATGTAAGAATTTAAAGATTACCCCTTCTTCTTTAGCGTGGCGGATTTCTTCCAAACGTGCGGGAAGTTCGGCTTCGGTACGTCTATAGACAATGTAAACTTCCTTAAATCCGACTCTTACGGCAACTCTTGCAGCATCCATAGCAACATTACCTCCGCCTATAACTGCCGCTTTTTCTCCGACTCTTATAGGTGTTGCGGTTTCTTCAAGATTTGCCTGCATCAAATTAACTCTTGTTAAAAATTCATTAGCGGAATAAACACCGTTTAAGTTTTCTCCGGGGATGCCCATCATTTTGGGAAGTCCCGCACCGGAGCCTATAACTATTGCATCAAATCCGTCATCTTTTAATTGTTTCACGGTAATTGATTTACCTACAACTACATTTGTTACGAATTTAACTCCCATAGCTTTTAAATTTGATATTTCTTTATCCAAGAATGTTCTGGGGAGTCTAAAAGGAGGTATACCATATCTTAAAACCCCTCCAAGCTTATGAAGAGCTTCAAAAACAACTACTTCATGACCTGCTTTTCTTAAATCGGCAGCTGCCGTAATCCCTGCACAACCTGAACCTATTATGGCAACTTTCTTTCCTGTTTCTTTAATGTCGCCGATTTTTACATTGGTTGCATCTCCGACATAACGTTCCAATGCTCCTATAGCTATCGGTTCTGATTTTATACCTAATACGCATTTACCTTCACATTGACGTTCTTGCGGGCATACTCTTCCGCATACGGAAGGAAGTAAACTTGATTCTCTTATTACTTCACCTGCTTTTTCTATATTTCCTTCTTTTATTTCTTTTATAAATTCAGGAATTTTAATATTTACCGGACATCCTTGTACACATCTCGGATTTTTACAATTTAAGCATCTTGATGCTTCTAATTTTGCCTGTTCATCCGTTAAATTTGATTCCACCGCATCGAAATTTGTGCGTCTTACCATCGGATCTTGTTCATGTTGTCTTTGTCTTACTGCCATTTTATTTCCCTTTTCTTATTTAATAAAATACTGTTTTTAATATCCTAATTGTTTATCAGGCTTTTTGTTATACGTTAATTATACTATAACAAAAATATTTTGAAAAATTTTTGTTTATGCTAAATTTTATTTAAATGAGATGGGAGAGAATATGAATATCAATAAAAATTATTTAAATTTGCAAGACAGTTATTTGTTTTCAACAATAGCCAAAAAAGTAGCGGAATATACCCAATTAAACCCCGATAAAAAAATAATAAGACTTGGAATAGGGGATGTAACATTACCTTTAGCACCCACGGTTGTGGAAGCTATCAAAAAAGCAGCTGATGAAATGGGTGTACAAAGCACTTTTAAAGGGTACGGCCCCGAACAAGGTTATAGTTTTTTACGAGAAGCAATCAAAAAATATTATTCTAAAAAATCAGTAGATATTGCGGAAGATGAAATTTTTATATCAGACGGTGCAAAAAGTGATTTAGGTAACATCTTGGATATTTTTTCTCTTGACAATACCGTATTGGTTCCCGATCCTGTTTATCCTGTTTATGTAGATACAAATATAATGGCGGGAAGAAAAATAATTTATGCGGATGCAAATGAATCTAACGGATTTTTACCCTTACCGGATGAAAACGTTAAATGTGATATTATATATATTTGTTCTCCTAATAACCCCACAGGTGCCGTTTATACAAAAGAAGGTCTGAAAAAATGGGTTGATTATGCTTTAAAAAATGATGCAATAATACTTTTTGATGCGGCATATGAATGTTTCATTAAATCGGAAGAACTGCCTAACAGCATTTATGAAATTGAAGGGGCTAAAAACTGTGCAATTGAATTTTGTTCTTTCTCTAAAACTGCAGGTTTTACGGGGACAAGGTGCGGTTATACGGTTGTACCTAAATCTCTTATTAAACAAGGTACTCCATTAAACAAATTATGGCTGAGAAGGCAGACTACCAAATTTAACGGAGTTCCATATATTGTTCAAAAAGCAGCAGAAGCTGTTTTCTCCGAATTAGGTCAAAAACAAATAAAAGAAAATATTCAATATTACAGTGAAAATGCAAAAATTATAGCAGATACCATGGAAAGTAAAGGCATTTGGTATACCGGAGGAAAACACTCTCCTTATATCTGGTTAAAATGCCCGAACAATATGTCATCATGGGATTTCTTTGATTATTTATTAAATAATATAGCTGTAGTCGGAACTCCGGGTGCAGGCTTCGGGAAAAACGGAGAAGGATATTTCAGATTAACCTCATTCGGCGACAGAAATAAAACCATTGAAGCTATGGAAAGATTTAAAAAATTATTTTAATTTATTCATAAAAAAACAAGGAATTAATCTCCTTGTTTTTTTCCTAAGCTTCGAATTAAAAACATAATTTCACTGTTAACCGTTGGTCGTAAATACCATTCAATAATATAGCGTTCAATGCCAAAGCAATGCCCTTTTTCTCTCATCCCTGTTAAGGCATTAAATGTTACTTCACACATCCCTATTTGAACGCTGAAACTCGGTTTTTGAGGATTTCTTATATCAAATGTTATGGATAATGACCTGACTCGTCTAAAACCGCCGGAAACTCTATCCTCTACCTCTTGTTTGGTACACAGATACTGTATTAATGACTGTTCCAATTTTGCTATTTCAGGATTTTTTCCTATTGCCATTTTGCCTCTGTGTCTCCGTTATTTACTCTCTTTTCTAATATACCACAATATTATTATTGCATAATATATTTACAAAAAAAATGCTCTTTTTTTAAAAGAGCGTTAACTAGGTTAGTTTTGGTAGATAGTTGTTCAGTTTTAGACTTTTATCAGTCTTACACTTTCTTTAATGACCCTGAAAAAATTTTAGTGCGCTTTTTAATTACTAATTTTACAATTCTTAATAATTAAATATTTATAACTTTAACTTCATTATCAATATTTAAAGAATTAATTAAATTTAATATGTATTCGGAGTGACATGTAAAGAAAAGCACCTGATTGGACTTTGAAAATTCCCAAAGGCATGAGAGTGCATTTTTGGTACGTTCCGAATCAAAATTCACAAATGCATCATCTATAATTACGGGTAAATTTGCTCTTCCGTTAGGAAGCTTCGTTGTTTTGTCCAGAGAATAATTAGATGCATAACCCAATCTCAGTGCAAGATAAAGCTGTTCTTTTGTTCCTCTTGATAATTCATTCCAATCCTTTGAGGTTAAATCATTGAATATTTTTTCCGTTTCAGGATTAATTTTATAATATTTACCGCCTGTTAATATTTTTAAGTAGTTTTGAGCATTAATTAAATCAGGCAAAGAAGAATTAAGATTACTTTTTGCTTTTTCGGTTATACCCATTATCATTTTGTACTTATATAATTCTTGAATTTTTTGTCTGTATTCATTCAGTAATATATTTCTTTGTATTTTTAATTTATCGAGTCCTTCAACATGTTCCAAATCATGTTTATTTAATTCAGATTTTTTTAGTAATTCTTCTTGTTCTTCTATAGTTCTTTTAAGATTTTCTTCCTCTTGTTTAATTTCCTCTACAGAAGAGTTTTCAAAGGTATTATCAATTATTTTGTTTCTTAAATTATTTATATTTTCTTTTAAATTATTAATTTCAAATTCTAAAATGCCTTTTTTATTTTTAATTTCTATATTTAAATCATAATATTTTTTTAAATTTATTACAGTTTCTTCAATATTTTCCGAAATTTGTATTTCTATTGAATTGTCATTTATAAAATTATAAATTTCGTTTTTTATTTTATCGTTATTCATTTGAAGCTCGATTAATTCGGATTTTAATTTTTGCTTAGCTTCAATATTATTTTTTATTATATTTATTAATTCGGATACTTTTATATAGTCATCAATTTTTATATCCGCATTTGAATTAATCTGATTAATTAATTCTTTTGATTCATTTATAAGCTCATCAGTTTTTAATTTGTTTTGATTTTGTGTATTTAATAAATTTTCAAGTTTTTCTTTATTATAGTTCGTTTCGGAAACATTTTTATTTACCTTTTCGGATAAAGATTGATAATCTTTGATTTTATTATAAAGATGCTGTTTAAAACTCTCAAATTTTAATACGGGGGTATAAAATTCTTTATCATTTAAAAATTCGGAATTATATGAATTAATAATTTTGTTTAATTCATTAAATATATCATCTTTATATTTTATAAGCTTATTTCTTTTTTCGGAAGTTTTATTTAATGAGATTTTTATCAGAAAACATAAAGCCAATGCCGATAATACCGTACCCGAAATTACCGATATTAAATTATTTTTATATATTCCGAAAATAACAACTGCTGAAAAAAATATAACTGATAAAATATAAACAATAACAGTATTTTTATTTAATTTTGATGCACTTGAGTTTTCACTTTGAGTAATTTCATTTAAAATGTAGTTATATTGTTTTAAACCTTCTTCTATTCGCTCATATGTATTCGTCAAATTATTAATTTCACCCATTGAATCCAAATCAATAATATCTTTTTCGTGTTTTAATTTTAACAAATTATCTTCTAAATCTTTTTTTATTAAATCCGTATTTAAAATTTCCTGTTTAAATAAATTTATGGTTTCGGAATTTTCATGTATTTTTTTATTGATTTCATTATCAATTTTAAAATTTAATATATCTTCTTCCGTAAAATTCAATGAATATAAAGTATTTAACTTTCCTATATCATCAATTATTTTATTATCTGACTCATCAATTCTTTGACAAATAATGTTTAAATTTACGCTGTTATTTTGAAATTTTCCGTAATCTTCAATAATTTGAGTATATTTCTCTTTGGAATTATAAAGTTTATCATTAAAATTCACACTTTCTTTTTTTAATTCCAAATCCTTATTTTCCAAAGAATTATTCAATTCTTTTAACGATTTTAATGTATTAAGATTTTCATATTGTTTTTTTAATGAATCGATTTTTTCATAAAGAGCTTTAATCTCATTTAAAACGTTATAATAATCGGTTTCTTTTGAAGAAAGCCTTCTTATTTCGGTGCTGATATTTTCCGCTTCTTTTAAAAGTTTACTTATATCGGAAGTAAGTCTGTTATTATCCCCGTATATTTTTTTTGCATTATTTTTAATAATTTCTATTTTGGAATTAAGTTTATCACCTGCAGGATTAGTTAAAATATCCGCTAAAGAAACGTTATCATCGGTTAATAATGACATTAAATCATCAAGATTTATACTAAAAGCATTTTGAAAATACCCTGAATCTATATGTTTTGTAATGATGTAATCCAAATTGGAATCATTTGCTTCATTTGATATTTGAAGCCGTTTATTTTTTAATTTATGGTCTTTTATATCCGCACGATAAATATTAACATCCTCATCAGAAGTTATTTTAAAAATAATATTGCCCGTATCAACATCTTTTTCTTTTAAGAATCCTTTACTGATAAAATCAATGACAGAGGATTTACCCGCTTCATTATTTCCGCAGATTATATTAAATCCGTCTGCAAACTCATATTTAATACCGGTTTTTATATCTTTTGCACTTTTTTCAATTACTAATGACTGAATAATGAATTTAATCATTTATCCGCACCTTTCGAGCTGTATAAAATGCTGCACAGATTTAAGCAGCCTTCTTTTGCCTGAGTTAATACTTTTTGTTTAAATTCTTTTAACTCATCCTCGCTATAATGACAATCAGGCATTAATTTACTTAGTTCATTTTCCAGATTATTATATATACCATTCATAATTTCGTCATTGTTAGAGAGTTTATATATTTCTTTGGATATTCCGTCATCATTAAGCAGTAATTCCTCATCCGCCAAAGGAGATAAATTATTGGTAAATTTTGAAATAATAACTTCATCATTAAATTTATCATTTATATTTTGTACGGCAGCCTCAAAGAAATCATCATTTATATCCTCCGTAAAAGTTATTCTGCCGTTCAGAATTATATTTAACAGTGATAATTTAACATTATTCTCCCTTTTATATTCATAAATTTGATTTAATATTAAATCCAAAGCCGAAGTATCATCTTCAATATCATTTAAATTAACATAAATATCGTCATATCTAATCTCGTCACAAGGAATAAAATTATTTTCAATAATTGTTTTATTTTCGGTTTTGATGTATCTAATCCCGTGAGCGCCTGATTCTTTAATATTTCTGCCCTGAATTGTACCCGAATAAACAATATTATTTTCCTTAATCATCGGAACATGAATATGACCCAATGCCCAATAATCATAATTTAAAGCTTTTAATTCCGATTCGGATACTGGAGCATAAGGGTTGAGTTTATCGGAATTTAGTTCACAATGAAGCATTCCTATATGAAATAAGTTTTTATCATTCTGATTTATATAATCAAAATATTTAATCGGATTCCCGTTAAAAATTTTGTCTTGGTAACTTAAAGCATGTATTATACCTTCTTTTTCCCCGTTTCTGTTAATAATTTCAAATTTTTCAGAAATATCAGAGTTTAAACCGACAATATTAATGCCTGAATTTTTATCAAAATTAAAAGTATTTTTATTAAAAGAAGTTAATGGGTCATGATTACCGCAGATTAAAAAAACTTTTATATTGTTATCTTTAAGCCTGTTTAATCCTTCTTTCAGAATTAATTTAGAATTAAAATCCTGCTCGGAGGAATCAAAAGTATCTCCCGAAATAAGAACAAAATCAACTTCTTTTTCAACAGCAATATTTATTGCGTTAAAAAAAGAATTTTTTACTGCCGATTTAAAAATTTCAATTTTATCATTTTTAAGTGAAAATTTTGATAAATCCGAAAAAGTTCTTCCCAAATGGATATCCGACATATGAATAAAAGAGAACCCCAATATTCTTTTCCCCAATCACTTTTGTAACTATAAATATAGTATTACAAATAAAAGCAAAAGGAAAGAAATCAAAATAAAAATTTAAATATTTGAACGATACTGAACAGCTTGAGCTACGTGTTTTAATTGAATATTTTCACTATTATCCAAATCAGCAATCGTTCTGGTTAATTTTAACAATCTGTCATAAGCTCTTGCCGAGAGATTAAATTTTTTAACGGCTTCTTTAAGCAATGAAATACCGGCTTCATCCAATTTACAGTATTTTTTTATTAATTTCGGAGTTAATTCTGAATTGGTATAAATTCCAAGCCCTTTATATCTTTCAAGTTGAATATTTCTGGCATTAATAACCCTTTGACGAATTTGTTCCGAGGTTTCATTTTTATCGGAAGCCTGCTCCATTAATTCATTAAGCTTTAATCTCGGAACATCAATAACAATATCAATTCTGTCCAGTAAAGGCCCTGAAAGCTTAGAACGATACTGTTTTATTTGAAATTCAGAGCATGTACATTGTTTTTCACTGTCACCTAAATAACCGCAAGGACAAGGATTCATAGCCGCAAGCAGAATAAAATCACAAGGAAATTCAAGCCTCATTTTTGCTCTTGCTATAACGATTTTACCGTCCTCAAGCGGCTGACGCATAACTTCAAGAACATTTCTGGGAAATTCAACAAATTCATCCAAAAATAGAACTCCTCTATGAGCAAGAGTTATTTCTCCCGGAGTCGGATTTGTTCCTCCGCCTATTATTCCGACGGCAGAAGCAGTATGATGCACACTTCTGAAGGGACGTTGAGTAATTAACGGATTTTCCGGATTTAACATTGAACTTATACTGTATATTTTAGTAAGCTCTATAGATTCCTCAAACGTTAAGGGAGGCAGAATAGAGGGAAAACATTTTGCAAGTAAAGTTTTACCCGAGCCTGGAGGCCCTGACATTAAGAGATTATGAGCACCTGCCGCAGCAATTTCCATTGCTTTTTTTGCTTTTAATTGACCTTTGACATCCTTGAAATCATATGGATATTTAATAATTTTATTTTTACTATATTCATCAATATCAGATTTCACAGGTTTAATTTCAACATGCTCAGGAGAGTTAACATTAAAGTGATTAACAACTTCGACCAGATTTTTTACACCAATAACTTTAAGCCCCGAAATAATAGCAGCTTCTTTTGCATTATCAAAAGGAACAATTAAAGTTTTAATCCCGTGTTCTAAAAGTCCGGCAGCAATAGGAAGCACACCGCAAACACTTCTTATAGAGCCATCCAGCGAAAGTTCACCTATAAAAGCCGTATCCTTAAATTCATTTTTTTCAATTACGCCTGTTTTGGCTAAAATACCAACAGCAATCGGCAAATCATAATAACTTCCCACTTTTTTAATATCTGCAGGTGCTAAATTAACTACAATTTTCTTATTCGGAAACTCATATCCAGAATTTTTTATTGCAGAACGAACTCTTTCCTTTGCCTCACTTATTGCCGTATCAGGTAATCCGACAATAGCTACGTTTGGCAGAGAATTATTTAAATCTACCTCGACATAAACTTTATATACATTTAATCCTATAACACTCGCAGTTAAAATTTGTGATATCACAACTTAATTCACCCATATATGATTCGGTTTTAAACTAAGTATATCATCACAGTATATATGCTATCAAGTTTTTAATTTGCTAATTTTTTTTCGGTTTCTTCAATTTTTGTCAAAATTGTATCCATCTGATTTTTAAACCAAGAAATAAATAATTTAATATCTTCTTTAAAGCTGTATGCACCCGGCCATACCCAATTGTAATACATAAATAACCCTTTCTTTTACTATCCTGTATTATGTATCGGCACAAATAAAAAAAACTTTAATTTTTCAGAAAAAAAAGGATATAAAAAAACACTTTGTAACAAATTTTAAACAATATAAAATATTATACACGTCAAAAAATTTTATTATATAATGATTATATCTTAGATTCACTTAATAAAAGAGATTGTAAAGAATAAAAAATCCGAGTGGTAAGATATCCAAAAATATTGTAAAGAAAAAGATATAAAAAAATATTTTTTTTAAAATTAATAGCAACTTTTATTTTTAGGTGATTTAAAGAGAATACAAAAGTAAAGTAAGCATGAATAACATAAAGGAAGAATGACATGAAAAAACTTTTAAGCACAACATTAGCAGTAAGTATTTTCGCATCATTAAATTTAGCACCGGTACTTGCAGCGGTAACAGACATACCGTTTAATCAGCTGCCGGATTTGAGAAATGAAACAAATGCCCATGTAACACAACATGATGCCGATATGAATGTACAAATTCAAGGCGGAAAAGGCGGAGTCGGCTTATTGGAATGGAACAGTTTCAATGTAGGACGTGATGCAACAGTTAATTTTGAATTTACAAATCATAACCAAACAGCATTAAATAAAGTTGATTCAACAGGCGGATTATCTCAAATATACGGTTCATTAACAAATTCCTGCGGAGTTAACTGCGGATATGCCGGAACAGGAAAGGTTATATTAATTAATCCCAACGGAATATTATTCGGTGAAAATGCAAACGTAAATTTAAATTCATTTACGGCAACCACTTTTGACGGCAAATATGAAAATAAAACATTACAAGACGGTACAATGGAAGGTTCATTATCATTGAACAGACAACCCGGTGCCGGAAGTATCTATGTAATGAAGGGTGCAAACATCCACGGAGATAAAAACGTAACATTAGCAGGTTCTAATATATACACATATGCAGGTTCTAAAATATCAACCCAAACCGGCATAAATGACGGTAATGCAGCATTCGGTAAAGTTAAATTAGTTACCGCAGACGGTGTTAATTTTAGATATTACAGCAACGGTGCAGTTAAAAATATTGACGAATCAAGCATTAAATACAGCACTGATAAAATGAGAATTATGTTAAACGGTGAAATTACATCCGGAAATATCGATGCAAGAAATTACTCTGTCGATACTCAAAGTGATATTAATATAGGCGGTGACGGTGAAACCATATTAAAGGCTACAAAAGCAAGTTTAGGAAATGACGGTAATATATGGCTAACCGCTGCAAATGATGTAATAATAGCAAACGGTGCAAAATTAGAATCTCAAGGCGGAAATATTGAAATTTTATCCGGCAGAGATATATCAATTGATAATACTTCATTAACAGCAGAACAGGGTGAAGTAAATTTAACTTCCGAAGGTTCAAATGCAACTTTAAATAACTCAGCATTAAAAGCTGCAAAATCAACAATAACAGCAGGAAAGATTGCATCAATACAACAAGCTTCAAAAGTTGATGTTAAAGGTGATTTATCAATAAACGGAAAAGAAAGAGCTCAAATTTTCAATTCAACAGTAAATGCTGATAATATAGATATTATAGGTGACAGAGTATCAGTAAAAGAATCAACACTTACAGCAAATAAAAATATAAATGCAAATTCATTAAAAGATGATTTAACAGTTGAAAATTCAGCTTTAAAAGCAGGAAAAACCACATTAAGAGCAGCTAAAGATGCAAACTTAACAAACGTAGATTTAACAAACAGCCAAACTAATATTTATGCAGGTCATGATATAAATGCCACAGTAAAAAATGTGGGTGAAAGAAAGAACGGTTTGGTTGCCGAAGCAAAAAATACTGTTAATATCGAAACAGACGGTGTATTATCAGTATCAAGATTAGTTGCTGAAAACGGAGATATGAATCTTAAGGCAACGAAAATAATTGCAGGACTTCCTTATACCGATGAACAGCAAATCCCGACGGAAGAAAAAGCAAATCGTTCATATATCTACGTTCTTAACGGAAAATTTAATGCAAATACAAGCGAGGACAAATATGAATTTACTGCTTCAGATTCTGAAATCACTGAAAATGGTAATAAATATCAAACAAGACACCACATCCAATTCGGAAACGGCGATGAAAAAATCTTGTTAATCAATAAACAACCTTATTCAGATGATGAACCTCAACAGAATCCTCAACCTGATAATAATGCATCAATAATATCCGCTGAAAATGATCAGGCTAGTATGTTAAATAAATTACCAAGACAACCTGAAATATTTAACAACAATACAAATATTACAAACGGAAGAACTTCATTTGTTGATGTATATGCGGCAGCTAGTCAGATTGAAATAGAAGATGAAGAAGAATAATTAAATATTTAACTAATAAAAAAGAGGAACTTTTGTTCCTCTTTTTTTATGCATTTTTTTGTAACAAAATTTAAAAAATTCTATAAAAATATCAATTTCAAGAGATAAAAATTTTTTATATAGGTATGGAGTATATACTCCAAAAATAAAATGTAGTTATAAGTAAATAAAATGAGGAATAAAAAGATGAGAAAAATTTTAAGTGCTACTTTAGCTGCAGGTATTTTAGCTTCACTTTCCCTTAC